>JBPEXB010000524.1:0-4364 GCA_052032125.1 Acidimicrobiia bacterium | reverse complement strand
CCCAGTACTCCGGCCCCCTGAGCGCAGCTCAGGAAGGACTCCTCGTCTTCGGCTCATATGGGCACAGCTTGCGCAGGTCGCACTCCCAGCAGCGCGGCTTCCTGGCATCACACACGTCGCGGCCGAACTGGATCACCCGCATCGAGAGCTTGGACCACTCGCCCTTCGGCACCAGGGCCTTGAGGTCCTGCTCGATCTTCACCGGATCGCCGTTGTCGGTCATGCCGGTGCGGTTGGCGACCCTCCGCACGTGCGTGTCGACGGCGATGGCGGGGTGGTCCCACGCCTCGGCGAGCACCACCGACGCGGTCTTGCGCCCGACCCCCCGCAACGTGACGAGCTCTTCGAGGGTGTCGGGGACGACGCCGTCGAAGTGGTCGACCAGGTCTTGCGACAGCTCGATGATCGATTTGGTCTTCTGCCGGAAGAACCCGGTGGAGTAGATGACCTCCTCGACCTCTTCGACGTTGGCCTCGGCGAGGTCGGCGGGCGTCGGCCAGCGCTCGAACAGCACCGGGGTCACACGGTTGACGTTCTCGTCCGTCGTCTGTGCGGAGATGACGGTGGAGACGAGCAATTCGAATGGGTTGGTGTAGTCGAGCGCCGTCCCGATCTCGGGGTAGCGCTTGGTCAGCCGATTGACGATGGCCCGAGCGTGCCCCCGCTCCTTGGCGGTGGGCATGGTGCCGTCTGCTCGTTGCTCGCCCGCTGCCATGGCCGGGCAGCGTAGCGGTCCGCCGTCAGGGGGGATCAGGCCCCATAATGCCGGATGCCCGATCCGGCCCCAGGCCTGCGCGCACGACTGAGGATCACGGCCGACGACCGTGCCATCTTCCGAATCGCCCTGCCGGCCCTCGGGGCGCTCGCCGCCGATCCGCTGGTCTCCATCGTCGACACGGCGTTCGTCGGCCGGCTGGGCGCCGAGCCGCTGGCCGCACTCGGGGTGGTGACCGGGCTGTTCGGCTTCGCCTTCTTCATCTTCAACGCGCTGGCCTACGCCAGCACGCCGCTCATCTCGCGGGCCGTCGGCTCCGGTGATCGGCAGGCAGCAGCCAACTACGCAGGCCAGGCCCTGTTCGTCGCCGCCCTGCTCGGGCTGGTCGGCGTCGTGATCCTCGAGGCCCTGGCACCGTGGTTGGTCCGAGCCATGGGCGCCGGTGCCGATCTGGAGGGGCCAGCGGTGTCCTACCTACGCATCCGGGGTCTCGCCCTGCCGGCGGTGCTGGCGATCACGGTGGGGCACGGGATCTTCCGCGGCATGGCCGACACCAAGACCCCGCTGGTCGTGTCGGTGGGATTCAACCTCGTGAACCTGGTGCTCGATCCGGTGCTCATCTTTGGCTTCGATCTCGGTCTCAACGGAGCGGCCATCGCCTCGGTGATCGCCCAGATGGCGGGCGGGGCCGCTTTTCTGTGGCTGCTGCTCTCGGGGCGGGCCGGGCTGGACATCGAACGTCGTGCGCATGGGTTCGGTGCCATGCGCAGCCTCCTCGGGGCCGGCTCGGCGCTGACGGTGAGGACGTTGGCGCTCGTCTCGACGTTCACGCTGGCCGCGGCGGTGGCGACCCGCATCGGCACGGTCGAGATCGCCGCCCACCAGGTGGCCTCCCAGATCTGGTTGTTCCTCGCCCTGGTGGTCGATTCCATCGCCATCGCCGGCCAGACGCTGGTCGCCAACCATCTGGGAGAGGGCGACGGCCGGACCGCCCGACGGCTCGCCGATCGCATGCTCGCGTGGGGCGTGCTGTGGGGAGTGCTTCTGGCCATCGTGTTCTGGCTCCTGCGTGACACCTTGCCTGGCTGGTTCACATCGGACCCGGAAGTGGCCGCGGTGGCGATGGGACTGCTGCCGTTCGTGGCACTGACGCAACCCATCAACAGCATCGTCTTCGTGTTCGACGGAATCCTGATCGGCGCCGAGCAGTTCCGCTTCCTGGCGACCGCCATGGTGGGCGCCGCGATCGTCACCTGCGCTCTGCTGGTGATGGCCGGCACCATCACGGCCGTGTGGTGGGCGTTGGTGGTGCTGATGGTCGCCCGGGTGATTCCCATGGCGATCCGCTACGCGTCGGCGGTCTCCTGACCGATCTGGGTGCCCAAGGTCTCGGGAATCAGGACCTGCACGGCGATGGCGATGAGCACGCCGATCCCGAGTGTCGCCACGGTGCGGGGCAGGCCCCAGGAGTCGATGGTGATCCCGCCGACGAAGAGGCCGATCATCGAGCCGAGCACCGCCACCGAATGCAACCACTGCACGGCCGTAGCGCGAATGTGGGTGGGGAAGACCTCGGCGCGCTGAGCGGCGCTGGCCGGGATCGCCGCGGAGCTTCCGAAGGCGCTGATCATCACTGCCGGGATCAACAACGCCGGCTGCGTCAGCCAATAGAAACCGAGGCCTCCGATCAAGCCCATGACCAATGCCAGGTTGATCGCGGCCTTGCGGCCCATCGAATCGGCCATGCGGCCACCCATGAAGAAGCCGATGCCGCCGACCGTGCCCCCGACGAGCATGATCGCCGCCGCCTGTGACGTCGAATACCCGAGATCGTTGACGAGGCGCTCCAGGGCGAAGGTCACCGCCACCGTCGAGAAGGCGCTCAGCGACAGGCTGTAGGCGGCGAGCAGCCAGAACCCGGGGCCATGCCCACCGATCATCGGCTCCATCACGCTCGAGTTCGAGTCGTAGATGCGGAAGGCCTTGCTCTCGCGCAGCTTGCTGTTCAGCAGCGGGAAGACGATCAGCCCGGAGAAAGCGGCCACGAACAGCCACCGCCAGCGGTCGTCGCCGGAACGGGCGACGGGCAGCACGAAGAGCCCGATGCCGGAGCCGAAGCTGACGGCCGCTGCGTACAGGCTGAGCGCCCACGCCCGGTTCTCCGGACGCATCTGCTCGGCGAGCAGCACCACCGCCAGGATGCCGACCGCGGCCGCACCCATTCGGGCGAGGAACTGCAACGCCGTGTACAGGCCGGCGGTGGTGGCGAACGCCGTGGCTCCGGTGGCCAGGAAGAGCATCAGGTAGGCGATCAGGAACGGCGGACGGCGCCCACCCCTGTCACCCATGGCGGCGTAGACGACTGCGATGAGTGCCCCCACCCGCGCCACCGCGAAGAGGCGGCTCATGTCGGCCTCGGTGAGCCCGAACGTGATGCGTGCGAAGGGGAGGGTGTTGACCGCCTGCGTCTGGGCGTATCCCTGGAACACGCCCGCCAGGTACATCAGCGTCAGGAGCCGGCGGTCCTCGCGACGGAATCCGCGGACCGGTGCGACCAACTGGACCAGTCGCCTCAGCATGCGGTCTCCGTCACTGTTGCGTCCTCACCGTGAAAGGTGGCGGCAGCTGAGCCTGCCTCGCTTCGAGTGGTCGCATTCCGCCATGCGGCCGGGAGGTTAGCCGTCACCCGACCGGCGCCGCAGGTTGCCAGGACGAAGGGACCGGGCCCGATGGCCGGAGTCCCGACAGTCGTTCGTCGAACGAGGATCCGCAGTGCGTTGGCCAACGTCGGGTTCGCCCGCAGCCGTGGCATCATGGGCGACCCGACGCACGCCGATCGCGGAGCACTCGTCTCATGGATCTCGGAAGCATTGCCAGCGCCTTCGTCTTCGGTGCGCTGTCCTTCATCTCGCCGTGCGTCCTGCCGCTGCTGCCCGGCTACCTGTCGCTGATGTCGGGCTATTCGGTTGCCGACCTGCAGGAGGGCAACGCGTCGGTGGGCCGCATGCTGCGCGTCACGCTGCTGTTCGTCGCCGGCTTCACGCTCGTCTTCGTCGCCGGCGGGGCGGCGGCGACGTCGTTGGGCGGCTTCCTGGCTCGCAACCAATCGACCACCACCCAGGTCGCCGGGTGGCTCATCATCGCGTTCGGCGTGCTGATCGTGATGCTGGCGCTGTCCAACTCCCGATTTCTCAACGTCTTCAATCGAGAGCGGCGCCTCGAGGTCCGGCCGTCCCGACTGGGCGGCTGGGCACCACCGGTGATGGGCGTCGCTTTCGGGTTCGGTTGGACGCCCTGCATCGGACCGGTCCTCGCCGCCATCTTGACCTTGGCCGCCTCCCAGGAAACCGTCGGCCAAGGCATGTTCCTGCTGTTCGTCTACTCGATGGGCCTGGGCATCCCGTTCGTGCTGTCGGGGATCGGCATGACCAAGCTGTTCGGCAGCCTGCGAGTCCTGCGGCGCCACCTGAAGACCATCAACGTCGTGTCCGGGCTGCTGATGGTCGGGTTCGGAGTGCTCTTCATCACCGGACGCATCACCGATCTGTCCGGCTGGATCACCGACCTCTTCATTCGCTTCGGCTGGGACCGGCTGGCGGAGATCTAGGCCGACGCCCTGCGGGCGCCGGCGTACTCGGTACCAAGTACC
>JBPEXB010000523.1:0-2145 GCA_052032125.1 Acidimicrobiia bacterium | reverse complement strand
GGGGGGGGGGGGGGGGGGGGGGGGGGGGGGGGGGGGGGGGGGGGTGTCGATGTCTCGATTCAACGTGCATTAGTGGCCGAGAATCTGGCTCAGGAACAGCTTCGTGCGGTCGTGCTGGGGGTTCGTGAAGAAGTGCTCGGGGGTGCCTTCCTCGACGATCAGGCCGTAGTCCATGAACAGGACCCGGTCGGCCACCTCACGGGCGAAGCCCATCTCGTGGGTGACGACGATCATCGTCATGCCGGAGCGGGCCAGCTCCTTCATCACGTCGAGCACCTCTTTGATCATCTCGGGGTCGAGCGCCGAGGTGGGCTCGTCGAAGAGCATGATCTTGGGGTTCATGGCGAGTGAGCGGGCGATCGCGACACGTTGCTGCTGCCCACCCGACAACTGGCCCGGGTACTTGTCGGCCTGCTCGGGGATGCCCACCCGCTCGAGGAGCTTCATCCCGGTCTCCTCCGACTCGGTACGCGTCTGCTTGCGGACCCAGATCGGAGCCAGCGTGATGTTCTCGAGGACGGTGAGGTGGGGGAAGAGGTTGAACTGCTGGAACACCATCCCCACCTCACGGCGGATGGCGTCGATGTTGCGCAGGTCGTTCGTCAGCTCGATGCCGTCCACCACGATCCGGCCCTCCTGGTGGACCTCGAGGCGGTTGATGCACCGGATGAACGTCGACTTGCCCGATCCCGACGGGCCGATGACCACGACCACCTCACCCTCGGCCACGGTGGTGGACAGGCCCTTCAGCGCCTGGAAGTCACCGAACCACTTCTTGACGTCTTCGCAGATGATGGCGGGGGTGCCGTTGGTGGTCATCGCATGCTCCTCGTGTCAGTTATCGCTCGCCGAGACCCAGCTTCTTCTCGTAGCGGAGCGCCAGGCGGGAGAAGGTGAACGTGACCATCCAGTAGAAGATGGCCACGAAGAACAACATCTGGAAGGTCAGGCCCTGGAAGTTGAACGGGTTCGACTGGCCGGGCACGAAGTTGCGGGCGATCAGCAGCAGGTCGGCGAGGCCGATGATGGCGACGAGCGATGTGTCCTTGAACGAGACGATGATCGAGCCGACCAGCGACGGGATGACGGCGCGGATCGCCTGCGGGAGGATGATCAGCGACATCGCTTGCACGGTGGTCAAGCCCATCGCCCGAGACGCCTCGTACTGGCCTTTGTTGATCGACTGGAGGCCGCCACGGATCTGCTCGGCGACGTAGGCGGCGTTGAAGATGGCGATCGCCATCACGATCAGCACGATCTCGTCGAATTCGACACCTTGCGGCAGGAACAGGCTGAACATGACGGCGCCGAAGAAGAGCCAGGTGATCAGCGGCACGCTGCGCACCAGTTCGATGTAGCCGGTCGCGATCAACCGGAAGATCGGCATGGTGGACCGCCGCGCCAGACCCAAGACGACACCGAGCGGGAACGAGAGCGTCAGCCCGGAGATCGCCAGCAAGATCGTCAGGTTGAAGCCACCGAGGAACGTGGTGCCCTGGAACTGCAGCGCCGACTCGGCCTCGCCGAGCACGAAGGCGGTCACGATCAGGAACGCCACGATCACCCAGATGCGCACCATGCGCCGCTGACCCACCTTGGTGCCACCGAACGACGGCGCCGCCACCGCCATCAGGGCGAAGGACATGAGCAGGAACCGCCACATGAACGGCATCGGGCGGAAGAAGGAGCCGACTGCCACGAGCACCATGACGAACCCGAAGATCCGGACTTCCTCACCCGTGTTGGGCGCCGCCAGCCACCAGACGACGGCCGCCCCGACGAGCGCCGCGATCAGGAAGGCGCCGAGGGGAGCACCCGGGGAGAAGTCGAGGATGTCCTCCCAGATGAGGATCGGGTTGCGCTGGATGATCATGATGATGATCGGGTAGCTGGCGATCCAGAGGATGATCAGCAGGCGCCGGAATCGCTCCGGAATCGCGCGATGCAGCGCCTTGCCGACGAAATAGCCGACCACCGTGACGGCGAACAGCGTCGCCCAGGCCTGGATCGTCGACCCGGCGATCGGTTGCAGCGAGTCGGTGAACCGCTCGTCGGGGAACGGCAGCTCGAGCACGCTCAGGAGGACGATGATCGCCACCATGGCCACCGGGAAGACCGACAGGAACGGCACCTCGATCTCCTTGG
>JBPEXB010000522.1:0-6624 GCA_052032125.1 Acidimicrobiia bacterium | reverse complement strand
CCCAGCCCGGTGCTGCGGTTCGCGAACCTCGACACCGACCGCGTATGGATGGCGCTGCTCACCGGTGAGCCCCCGGTCCTCGCCCGCCGCCACGACGGCGACCTCATCGTCGACCTGCGCGCAGTTTCCCCCGACGCCGACAGCGTGGTTGCCACCGCCCTCGCCACCGCATGCCGATCGTAGGGACCGCCGGGCACGTCGATCACGGCAAGTCCACCCTCATCCGGGCCCTCACCGGCCGCGACCCGGACCGGCTCGCCGAGGAGAAGGCGCGTGGCCTCACGATCGATCTCGGGTTTGCCTGGACGACCCTGCCATCGGGCACGACGATCGGCTTCGTCGACGTGCCCGGCCACGAGCGCTTCATCAAGAACATGCTGGCCGGAATCGATGCGGTGAACGTCGGCCTCCTCGTGGTCGCGGCCGACGAAGGGTGGATGCCCCAGTCCGAGGAACACCTCGCGGTGCTCGACCTGCTCGAGATTCCGGAATTGATCATTGCGCTAACGAGAACGGGGCTGGTGGACGAGGAGACGTGCGGGCTGGCAACGGCCGAGATCGACGAGCAGGTCGTCGGAACCGTGGCCGAAGGAGCGCCGATCGTCCCCGTCGATTCCATCAGCGGAGTCGGCCTGGATCAGGTTGTCGAGGAGCTGGACCGGGCGGTCGCCCGCACCACCGTGGCTGACCTCGACCGTCCGCGACTCTGGGTCGACCGTGCGTTCAGCATCCGCGGCGCGGGCACTGTCGTCACCGGCACCCTGCTCGACGGAGAACTGAAGACGGGCGACGACGTCGCGGTCCTGCCCGGCGGTGCGGTCGCCCGGATCCGGTCGCTGCAGAGCCACGAGGAGGTACACGACTCCATCGGTCCGGGCAGCCGGACCGCCCTCAACCTCACGGGGATCGACGCGGCCGGGATCGGTCGCGGGGACATGCTCGGGCGACCCGGAGAGTGGGTGCCGACCCGCCGGTTCGCCGCCGCACTCCGCACCATCCGCAACGTGCGCGCCCCGATCCGGGACCGGGGGGCGTATCACCTGCATGTTGGAAGTGGGGCCTGGCCTGCCCGCCTCAGGCTCCTCGACGGAGCGGAGCTCGTCGGCCACGGACATGCCGTGATCTCGGTAGAGGCGCCCATCCCGCTGGCGCTCGGCGACCGGTTCGTCCTGCGCGAGGTCGGCAGGAGGGCCGTCGTGGCCGGCGGTCGGGTGATCGAACCCTCTCCGCCGCCCCGGCTGCGCCACCTCGACCTCTCAGCCCTCGAAGACCTCGTCGGCGCCGCCCCCGACGATCAGGCTGCGGGGCTGCTCGAGAGCCGGAGCACGGAGCGGGCACCGATCCTGGCCGCCCACACCCGGGGAGGAATGGCGGGTCGAGCTGTGGTTGCCGGCGAGTTCGTCGTCGACCCCGATGCGGCGGACCTGCTGACGGAGGAAGCCGTGGCGACCGTCCGCGAATACCAGGAGGCCAATCCGCTCCGACCCGGGATCCCCAAGGCGAGCCTGGCGAGCCGCCTGGGCATCGAGCGGGAGCTCGTGGCCGCCCTCCTCGCCCGGTCGGACCAGTTGGTGGACGCCGGTTCCGACATCACGACCGTCGGTCATACCGTCACGCTCAGCACCGGGCAGGAGGCAGCGTGGACGTCGGCCCGCGAGCGCCTGGCGGCAGGTCTCACCGTCCCCCTCCTCAGCGAGCTCAGACTTGCTACCGAACTCGTCTATGCACTGGAGCGGTCGGGCCGGATCGTCCGCATCAGCGATCAGCTCGCGTACCTCCCGGAGCAGATCGGTGCGATCGTGTCGGGGCTCGACGATCTCCCGGACCAGTTCACGGTGGCCGACCTTCGCGACCATTTCGGGCTGACGCGCAAGTACGCGGTGCCGATCGTCGAATGGCTGGATCGAGAAGGTCACACGATCCGACGAGGAGATGTGCGCTCGGTCAGAGCGAGGTGATGCCCTGCGCAAGCAACTGGCGACGCTCCACCTCGGTGTAGCCGCCCCAGATGCCATATGGCTCGCGAATGGCCATGGCGTACTCGGTGCATTCGCGCCGAACGGGGCACACGGCGCAGATGGCGCGGGCCTTTTGTTCGCGGCGCTCCCGTTCGTCCTTCCGCTCGATCGTGCTCGGCGGAAAGAACAAGTGGGCCTGGTTGCCCCGGCATAGGCCGCGGGCCTGCCAGTCTCTGCTTGGTGCCACAGTCACCAGCGAATCCCTCCTGTGTCAGCTGCGCCGACGCTAACAGTGAGACCGCGAAAGTGCCAGGAAAAAAGTTACAGGTCGGCCCCGAACCGGACCCGGCCGTGGACTGACGCCTACGGGCTGCGCTGATCGTCTTCGTCGACCGGGTCCACTTCGAGGATGAAGCCTTCCACGGCTGCGACGGTCACCGCGTCGCCCGGATCGATTCCCGACGCTCGTCGCGAATTCGCCTTCCACCGGGCGCCGTCGACGAGCACCACGCCCTCGGGGGCAACTGCAGTTTCTGCGGTGCCGACCTTGCCGACGAGGTGTTCACGGCCGATGGTGGGGGTCGAAAAGCGGGCCCGCACGACGGTTGTCATGGCGAACAGGAAGAAGAGCGCGATCGAAATGACGATGAGCGCCGAACTCCACCACGCCACAGAGAGCTGAGGTGGCTCATGCACGAAGTAGCGAGCACCGACGAGCATTGCGACCGTCCCGACGATCGATGCCAGCCGCAGCTGAATTCGCTGGAAATCGAACAAGTACAGACCGAGGCCGGTCAGCCCCAAGGCGACTGCCCACCAGTTGACGGGAAGCACCGCCAGTCCGTAGCCACTCAAGGCCAGGGTGAGCACGGCGACCGCAGCCGCCACGCCCACTCCGGCGGCGTAGAACTCGAAGGCGGCGATCGACAATCCGACGAGCAAGAACAGGTAGGCCACCGCCGGAGAGAGGGTGAGCCTGAGCGTTCGATCGACGACACCCGGCTCGTGAAACCGGGTGGTGATGGGGCGGCGCACCTCAGCCCCGTCGTCGTCCACCGATTCCGTCACGGCGATCGTCCGAACCTCGCCGGCCACCTCGACAGCACGCCCGTCGAGCGCCTGCACGATGTTGGTGAGCGCGGGGTGCGCCTCGTCGACAACACCCTCGATTGACCCTGCGACGGTCACGCGCTCATCGAACAACCCGGCGGCGAGCAGCGGCCCTTCCGAACCATCAACGGTCGGCATGATCCCGCGCTCTCCATGGAAGGCGGGCTCCGCAGCCCCGACCGTTGCTCCCGGAGCAGCCAGCGAGATGCGCGCCACCACCAGGAGTCGCGCAGCACCACCGTACGCAACGGCCGTCTCCGGCCCGACCCACACCGCGAGCGGAGCCGGAGGATCGGTGACCAGCGCCATGAGATCGAAGAGACTGTCATCCAGGGCGGCAGGCGAGTCCAGCTGCACGATGATGAGCTCGGAGGTGGCACCAACTTCGGTGATCGTCGCGATGGCGAAGTCGATGGCTCGTTCGTCGAGTGGCCCGCTGAGCCTGATCACGTCGATGGCGTGGTCGGTCTGAGCGCCCACCGGCAGTGCCGCCCACACCATGACGGCGCTCAGCATCAGCAAGAGGAACCTTCGACCCATGCCCGGGATGATACGGCGAGAGCTCCCCGTGGCGACTGGTGACCGGCACCTTGGTGGCTACTCTCCACCTATGCCGAGAATCCTCGTGGTAGCGGACACTCCCTGGGTGATCAACGATGTGCATGCTGCGCTCAGCATGCCGGGCAACGAGCTCCTCGATCATGCAGACCCGCGCACGCTGGTCGACGTCGTGGGCGAGTTCGAACCGGATGTTGCCGTGATCGACCTCCAAGTTGCCTCGATGGGGGGGATGGCGATGGCCCGGGCCCTCCGCGAAGCGGCACTGGCGCCGGGCTTTCCCGAGGTCCCGGTCGTGCTGTTGCTCGACCGGAGCGCCGACGCGTTTCTCGCCAAGCGGGCGGCCGCAGCCGCCTGGTTGGCCAAACCATTCAACGCTGCGGACTTGCGGAGCAAAGTCACCGGAGTCCTGAGCGAGGAGGCGCCGGCCGGGGCGTGAGCGGCATCAACCTGGTCTACATCGGCATCCTCGCCGTATGTGTTGTCGCCTCCGGGTTCTTCTCCGGCTCTGAGACCGCGATCATCGGAATCCAGCGAGAGCGCGTTCACCAGCTGGCGCAACGTGACCGGCGCGGTCGCAAGCTCGAGGAGCTGCTCTCGGATCCCGACCGCACCCTGAGCACGCTTCTCGTCGCCAACAACTTCGTCAACATCCTGGCGGCATCGGTCGCAACCGCTTTGTTCATCGACCTCGCCGGCGAGACCTGGGGCCCCTGGATCGTGACGGTCCTGCTGACGGCAATCATCCTCATATTTGGCGAGATCGGGCCCAAGACGCTCGCCCACCGCTACCCGGAGGGGTTCTCGCTCGTGGTGGCTCCCTCGATCTCGCGACTCTCGGTCTTTCTTCAGCCCATCAGCACCGTGTTCACGTTCATCACGCGCGGGATCTTCCGTGTGTTCGGCATCAAGTTCGACGGCGAGCTGGCCCCCGTCACAGAAGACGACATCCGGGCGCTGGCTGCGCTCAGCGAGAGCTCCGGGGAGATCGAGGCGGCCGAGCGTGAAATCATCGACGCACTGTTCTCGCTTGCCGACCAGCCCATCCGGGAGGTGATGACACCCCGGGTCGACATGGTTTCGATCACTGCCCCGATCGACCGGGAGACGGTCCAGGACGTCGTCGCCGCGACCGGGCACAGCCGCTTCCCGGTGGTCGCCAATACGCACGACGAGATCCTCGGTGTGCTGGCCGTCAAGGACGTGCTGCGGCTGCCCCCCGATGCCGGATCGGCCGACATCGCACGGGTGCTCCGTCAGCCGACCTATATCCCGGAGTCGCGACCGGTGCTTGCGGTACTCCAGGAGATGCGTCGGAAGAGGTTCGGATTCGGAGTCGTCGTCGATGAGCACGGCGGAGTCGAGGGCATCGTTACGACAAAGGACGTCATCTCCGAACTCGTCGGATCGCTCCGCGACGAATACGATCCCAGCACGCCGGCCATCGTCCCGGCAGGCGAACACCGATGGATCGTCGACGGCCGCATCGACGTTGCCGATCTCGAAGCCGAGGTGGGCCGCCAGCTTCCTCGCGGGGACTACACGACCGTTGCCGGGCTGTTCATGGATGTCGCAGGCCGTATTCCCGCCGAGGGTGACCGGGTCGTCGTCGAGGGTGTCTCGCTCACGGCGCTCATGATGGACCGTCGCCGCATCGCCCGCCTCCGGGTGGAGTTGTAGGCGGGGCGCATCGAGGTGACCAGCGCCCGCCCTGAGGAATTCACACGTGACCCGTTCACGCTGCTCACCTACGGCATGGCGATCGCGTTCGGATTTGCCCTTGCCGCGCTCGGCCCGGCGATGCCGCTGATGCGAGAGGATCTCGGAATGAGCCGCACGCTCGGCGGCCTCCACTTCAGCACTCTCGCGGCCGGGTCGGTGCTCGCCGGTTTTGCGAGCGAACGGCTCACTCGACGCTGGGGCCGCCGACGCGTGTTCTGGTCCGGCGGTGTGGGAATTGCCACCGGTGCCGTCATCGTCGGCGCCGGATGGGACCCGATCGTCACCCTCTCGGGAAGCACACTGCTCGGGACCTCGGGTGCACTCATGCTCACGACGGGTCAAGCAGCACTGTCGGACCACCATGCTCGCAATCGCCCGGTCGCCCTCACAGAGGTGAACACGGCCATGAGCGTCGGCGCAGTGGTGCCCGCGCTCCTCATCGGCGCCCTCGCCGCCGCCGGGCTCGGTTGGCGGCCGGCGTTCATCGTGCCGGCCGCAATCCTGGTGGTTCTGGCTACCGTTCGCCTCCGCGAGCAGTTCCCGCCGGCTCCTCCGTCGGCTTCTGCGATCGGACGACCGGCCCTCCCCCGCGCCTACTGGTTGTATTGGGCCGCCCTCGTTCCGGCCGTCGGAGCGGAATGGTCGATCGGCGCATGGGGAGCAGGCTTTCTCGTGGACGTGGCGGGCACGACGGAGGCGGCTGCCGCGCTGTTGATGACGGTGTTCTTCGGAGCGATGGTGGTCGGGCGCCTCGTTGGTGGCGTCGTCGCTCGCAGCGCAGAGCCCCCCGTCGTCTTGCTCACCTCCACCGGCATCGCCATGGTCGGGGCCGTGCTGCTACTGGTGGCACAGTCGCCACCGCCGGTTGTGCTCGGATTGCTCATTGCCGGTCTCGGTATCTCCATGCTCTTCCCGATGTTGCTGGCGCTCGCCATGAGTACGGCCCCCGGCGCCGCCGACGCGGCCTCCGCCCGGGCATTCATCGCCGGAGGAACTGCGGTGCTGGTGGCGCCCCTCACCCTCGGCGCCGTCGCCGACCAGGCCGGGATTCGCGCCGCATTCGGCCTCGTGCCTGCGCTCCTCGTCGCGCTCGCCCTCTTGGCGCTGTTCGGCAGACGCGTCGGAACTGCGCCCACGGGCTCATCACTGCGAGCCGACCGTTGGTCGTGAGGGACGGCCGGATCTACCTATCCAACCGCATCCGCTCGCTGCGATCGAGTTGTTCAAATCCGGCCACGCCAGAAACCGTGCAAGTTGAGGTCGGGACGGCCGGATC
>JBPEXB010000521.1:0-7406 GCA_052032125.1 Acidimicrobiia bacterium | reverse complement strand
TTGCGCTGCGGGAAGCCGGGTACGAGACGGTGATGGTCAACTGCAACCCCGAGACCGTGTCCACCGACTACGACACGTCCGATCGGCTCTACTTCGAGCCACTGACCGTGGAGGACGTTTTGTCGATCGTGGAGGCCGAGCAGCCGGTCGGGGTGATCGTCCAGCTGGGCGGCCAGACGCCGCTGAACCTCGCCCGCCAGCTGGAGGCGCGGGGCGTCCCGATCGCCGGGACGTCGCCCGACAGCATCGACGCCGCTGAGGATCGCGAGCGGTTCTCGGCGCTCTGTCGGGAGCTCGGCATCAAACAGCCCCCGCACGGGATCGCCACCAGTGCGCTCGACGCCGAGGAGATCGTCGACCAGGTGGGCATGCCGGTGCTCGTGCGGCCGTCCTACGTACTGGGCGGCCGGGCGATGCGAGTGGTGTACTCGTACGACGACCTGACCGCCTACCTGCGGGAGCTGTACGAGACCGACGACGTGGGGGCTCTGGACCTCTCCTCGGCGCCGCTCCTCATCGATAGGTTCCTCGAAGCAGCCACCGAGGTCGACGTGGACGCCATCTATGACGGTCGCGAGCTCATGCTCGGGGGCATCATGGAGCACGTCGAGGAGGCCGGCGTCCACTCCGGCGACTCGGCGTGCGTGACCCCGCCTCCCACGTTGAGCGAGGAAGCCCGCAAGCGGATCGTCAAGGCCACCGAGGACCTCTCGGCTGCCCTCGGGGTGCGAGGGCTCATCAACATCCAGTTCGCGGTGAAGAGCGACGAGGTGTTCCTGCTGGAGGCCAACCCTCGCGGATCGCGAACGGTGCCGTTCATCAGCAAGGCGGTCGGTGCGCCGCTGGCCAAGATCGCCGCCCGGGTCATGATGGGGGCCACGCTCGAGGAGTTGCGCGGCGAGGGCCTCGTTCCCGAGCTGGGCGACCGACCGTTCGTGGCCGTCAAGGAGGCGGTGCTGCCCTGGGATCGTTTCCCGGAGGAAGACACCGTCCTGGGGCCGGAGATGCGGGCGACCGGCGAGGTGATGGGCATCGGCCATGAGGTCGGGACGGCCTACGCCAAGGCGCTGCTGGCGGCCGGGCATCAGATCCCGAAGTCGGGCACGGTGTTCCTGTCCCTGGCCGAGCGAGACAAGCCGATGGGACTGGCCGTGGCACAGGCGTTCACGATGCTCGGCTTCGGGCTGCTCGCCTCACCGGGGACGGCTCGCTTCCTCGAGCACCACGGCATCCCCGCCGAGGCGGTCAACAAGGTCGGCGAGGGGCCCCGGGACACGGTCAACCGCATCGAGTCGGGCGAGGTCGACCTGGTGGTCAACACCCCGCGGGGTCGCCGGGCGCGCGGTGACGGCCGCCTGATCCGCCACGCATCGGCATCGAGGGGCGTCCCGTGCGTGACCACGATCGCCGGGGCGCTGGCCGTGGCCCGCAGCCTCCGGTCGGGCCGCTTGGCCACCGTGAACGTGCGCAGCCTCCAGGACTGGCATCGTTGACCGACCTGTCCGTGCGCGTTGGCCCGGTCGGCCTGCGATCACCCCTGGTGGCGGCGTCGGGAACCGTCGGTTCGGTCGTCGACTTCACCGGCGTCGCATCCACCGATCCGTATGGGGCGATGGTGGCGAAGTCGGTCGCTCCCGAGCCATGGCCGGGCAACGAGGCACCCCGCATGGGACCGGCCGGGGTGGGCATGCTCAACGCCATCGGGATCCAGAATCCGGGCATCGAGGCGTGGGTGAACGAGCACCGGGGCCACCTCGCCACGCTCGATGTCCCTGTGTGGGGATCGGCGGTCGGCCACCAGCCCGAGGATTTCGCGCTCGTCGCCAAGGGTCTGGAGCGAGCGGGCGTCGGGGCCATCGAGGTGAACCTGTCGTGTCCCAACCTCGCCGGAGAGGGTCTGATCGCCCTCGACCCGGGGGCCAGCGGAGCCGTGATCTCCGCCGTGCGAGGAGCCACGACCCTGCCGGTCGGCGCCAAACTGTCGCCCAACGCCCAGGACATCGCCTCGGTCGCCACTGCCGTGGCCGCCTCCGGTGCGGATTGGGTGGTCGCCACCAACACAGCGTGGGGCGCCGCCATCGACGTCGAGACCCGCCGCCCGGTGCTCCACCGCACATCGGGCGGGTACTCGGGCCCGCCGTTGAAACCGATCGCACTGCGGTGCGTGATCGAGATCTCCCGGGCCGTGCCGGCCCTCCCCATCATCGGCTGCGGCGGGGTGATCTCGGGCGAGGACGTCGTCGAGTACCTCCTGGCGGGGGCGTCGGCGGTGGCCCTCGGCTCGGTGCACTTCGCCGAGCCCCGAGCCGGCGCCCGCATCCTGCGCGAATTGGAGCGGTGGTGTGCCGACCACGGCGTGAGCCGGGTGTCGGATCTGGTCGGAGCGATGGAGGAGTGGTGAGCGGCAGCAGGATCCTGGTGGCGCTCGACGTGCCGTCGGCCGAGGAAGCCGTTCGCCTCGCTCGTGACCTGGAACCGGAGGTCGGCGGCTTCAAGGTGGGCCTCGAGCTGCTCATGGGCCCCGGCCCCGGGGTGGTGTCGGCGATCGGCAAGCTGGGCAAGCCGGTGTTCGTCGACGCCAAGTTGCATGACATCCCCAACACGGTGCATGCAGCAGCGCGCCAACTCGGGCTGGCGGGCGCCCGCTGGGTCACTGCTCATGCCGCCGGGGGACCGGCGATGCTGGAGGCGGCTGCAGCGGGGTTGGCATCGGGCTCCGGGGCGAGGACCTCGGGGATCCTGGCGATCACCGTGCTGACGAGCCTCGACGAACCGGCCCTGGCGGCGACCGGGGTGGCGTCGACGCCCGGCAAGCTGACCGCCAGGCGAGCCCGCCTCGCTGCCGAGCACGGATGTGAGGGCGTGATCTGCTCGGTCAAGGAGCTTGGCGTGGTCGCGGAGGTCGCGCCGAACCTGCTGAAGGTGACGCCGGGGATCCGCCCCGAAGGCGCCGAGACCCATGATCAGGCGAGGGTGGCGACGCCCGCCGAGGCCGTGCGGCGGGGGGCGGACTACCTCGTCGTGGGCCGGCCGATCACGGCGGCGGCGGACCCGCGCCAGGCGGCTGCCGCCCTGGCTGCGTCGCTCGCAGAATGAACCCCTCGCTGTCCCGCGATCGGTAGAGTCTCGCTCAGGTCGCACGGACCGCAGCAGGCCTCCTGTCTCGACGACTGGCCCGGTGACCACGTGCGAATGGCAGGGGGAAAAGGAGATCGCAATGGCACCTCCGAAACTGACCGCCGAGCAGCGAGCCGCAGCACTCGAGAAGGCCGCCAAGGCTCGCCGGGCGAGGGCCGAGATGAAGGAGCTCCTCAAGACCGGCTCCATCTCGTTCCCGAAGCTCCTCGAGACCGCAGCATCAGACGAGCTCATCGCCGGCATGAAGGTCAGTGCCGTGCTCTCATCGATGCCGGGAACCGGCAAGATCAAGGCGAAGCGCTTGATGGAGACGCTCGGGATCGCCGACAACCGCCGAATCCGGGGGCTGGGTGAGCGACAGCGAGCCGCACTTCTCGAAGAGTTCTCCTGAGCAAGGGCGGCAGGGCCGCCTGATCGTCATCTCGGGCCCGTCAGGGGTCGGCAAGTCGACGATCGTCGACCGGCTCGCCGAGGTGTGGCCGTTCGAGTTCTCGGTCTCCGCCACGACCCGGGCTGCACGCGACCACGAGGTGCCGGGCGAGGATTACCACTTCGTGAGCCGGGCGGTGTTCCAGGCGATGATCGACACCGGCCAGTTCCTGGAGTGGGCCGAGTACGCAGGCCATCTGTACGGGACTCCGCGACACGCCGTCACCGAGTCGCTCGACCGGGGAGACACGGTGCTGCTCGACATCGAGGTCAACGGTGCGGTGCAGGTCATGGAGGCGTATCCGGAGGCGGTCACGATCTTCATCATGCCCCCGTCGGTGGAGGAGCTCGAAGAGCGCCTGCGGGGCCGCAACGACACCGATGAGAGCGCCATCGCCGGCCGTATGGCAGTGGCCGAGATGCAGATCGCCGTCGGACGGGAGCGTTTCGACCATCGGGTGGTCAACGACGACCTGGAGACGGCGATCGCCACCATCGTGCGTATACTGGAGGACGTTCACACCCCCTGATCCGCGTTGGCGCGCGGTGCGCGCCCGGGTCAGCACCAGCCAAGAATCGCCAGCGATCAGTCCAAGAATCGAGGAATCCCGTGATCGAACCCCCCGTCGACGAGATCATCTCCAAGACCGGCGGCCGCTTCAACCTGGTCGTGGTGTCGGCCCGTCGGGCCCGAGAGATCAACGCCTACTTCAACCAGCTCGGCGAGGGCATCGGCCACTACGTGCCGCCCCAGGTCCACTCGCTGAGCCACAAGCCGCTCACGATCGCCATGGAAGAGATCGCGGCCGACAAGGTCTCGATCGAGGTCCGCGACGAGTAACGCAGCGCACGCGGTGCGCCTCCACGGGCGTCACATCGTGCTGGGTGTCTCCGGCGGTGTCGCCTCGTTCAAGGCCGTGTACCTGGCCCGCCGGCTCCTCGAAGCGGGCGCCGACGTCCGTGTCGTGATGACCAGGGGGGCCACCAAGTTCGTCGGCCCGCAGAGTTTCGCCGCCATCACCGGCCGCCCGGTCGTGACGTCTCTCTTCGGCGACGAGCTGGTCAGCCCCCACACCGAGCTGGCCCGGTGGGCCGACGCCATGATCGTCGCCCCGGCCACCGCCAACATCCTCGCCAAGGTCGCCAACGGCATCTCCGACGACGCCCTGGCAGCCACCATCCTGGCGTTCGACGGACCGGTCGTGATGGCGCCGGCGATGCACACCGAGATGTGGGAGCAGGCCTCCACCCAACGCAATGTCGACGTGCTCCGCACCGACGGCCGGCAGCTGGTCGGGCCCGTTGAGGGCGCGCTCGCCGGCGGCGACACCGGTGCAGGGCGGATGGTGGAGCCGGAGGCGATCGTCGATGCATTGCGCCAGGTCTTCGATCAGCGCCTCGCCGGACTGACGGTGCTGGTCACGGCGGGGGGGACCCGCGAGCCGATCGACCCGGTCCGCTACGTCGGCAATCGGTCGTCGGGGAAGATGGGCCACGCCGTGGCGGCCGAGGCTGTCCGTCGAGGCGCTCACGTCATCCTCGTGACGAGCTCGGCGTTGCCTGCTGCCGAAGGCGTCGAGGTCATCAGGGTGGAGACGGCTCAGGAGATGGCCGAAGCCGCCTGGGCCCACGCCGACCACCTCGACGTGGCTGTTCTGGCCGCGGCCGTGGCCGATTTCCGCCCGGCCGGCGCCTCGGACACCAAACTCGCCCGCACCGACGGCCCGCCCGAGCTGACGCTGGAGCCGACCCCGAGCGTCCTCCAGGGCCTGGTGGAGCGAGCGGGCGACCGTGCGACGATCGTCGGATTCGCGGCAGAGTCCGGTTCGATCGAACGGGCCCACGCGAAGGCCGCCTCGTACGGCGTCGACCTGCTCGTGGCCAACGATGTCGCCAAGGAGGGCAGTGGCTTCGGCACCGACACCAACCAGGTGACGTTCCTGACCCCCGACGGCGCCTTCGAGCCGCTCGACCTGTTGACGAAGGACGAGGTGGCGGCTGCCATCTGGGACCGGGTCGGCGAGCTGCGGGGAATTCCGACCTAGGCGGCGGCCGGCGGCTCGCTCGTTCGTATACTCCGAGCCGCATGCGCTATTTCACGTCTGAATCCGTCACCGAAGGCCATCCGGACAAGGTCGCCGACCGCATCTCCGACTCCATCCTGGACGCCATCCTCGCCCGCGATCCGATGGGGCGGGTGGCCTGCGAGACCCTGGTGACGACCGGCACCGTGATCATCGCCGGTGAGACGACCAACACGGCCGACTTCTCGAAGGCCGACCTGGCCGAGATCGCCCGTCAGGCCATCCGGGAGATCGGCTACACCGAACAGGGTGTGGGCTTCGAAGCAGACGAGGCCGACATCACCGTGCTGCTCGATCGACAGAGCCCCGACATCAGCGCCGGGGTGTCCTCGTCGGTCGAGGCCAGGGCAGGCTCCGACGACCCGCTCGACCACCTCGGAGCCGGTGACCAGGGACTCATGTTCGGCTACGCCAACCGGGAGACCGATGAGCTGATGCCGCTGCCGATCCAGCTCGCCCACCGGCTGGCCGAGCAACTGGCCGAGGTGCGCAAGGCGGGCACGGTGGACTATCTGCGCCCCGACGGCAAGACCCAGGTGACGGTGGCCTACGAGAACGACCGGCCGGTCCATGTGACCAGGATCCTCATCTCGACCCAGCATGCCGCCGGCGTGTCGCTCGAGGACACGATGGTGCCGGACCTCTGGAAGCACGTCGTCGAGGCGGTGGGCAGCGACCTGGTCGACGCCGAGACGGACTTCATCGTCAACCCCTCCGGCAACTTCGAGGTGGGCGGCCCTCACGGCGACGCCGGCCTGACCGGGCGCAAGATCATCGTCGACACGTACGGCGGCTACGCCCGACACGGCGGCGGCGCCTTCTCCGGGAAGGATCCGACGAAGGTCGATCGTTCGGCCGCGTACGCAGCTCGGCACGTGGCCAAGAACGTCGTTGCCGCCGGCTTGGCCGACGCCTGTGAGTTGCAGGTCTCCTACGCCATCGGCCGGGCACGGCCGTTCTCCGTCGATCTGGAGACGTTCGGCACCGCACAGGTCGACCCGCTCCGGCTCTCTGACATGCTCGGCGAGTTCTTCGACCTGCGACCCGGTGCCATTCTCCAGGACCTCGACCTGCGCCGGCCCATCTATGCGGCGACGGCTGCCTATGGGCACTTCGGGCGGCCCGAGTTCCCCTGGGAATCGACGGCGCGCGCCGAGGAGCTGTCCAAGGCGGCGAGCAACCTCTGAGCTCCCCGGCCGTCGCCCGGGTTGTTCCCGATCTCGCCTCGTTCGCCGTCGACGGCGGGTTTCGATACCTGATACCGGAGGCGCTCGCCGGTCAGGTGCACGTCGGGTCGATCGTCCGAGTGCCCCTCAGTGGCCGCAGGGTGCGGGGCTTCGTCGTTGCGCTGGAAGACGCCGACGAGGCCGAGCTGAAGGATGTGAGGACGGTCTCGGGCGCGTGGCCGATCTTCGATCGCGATCTGCTGTCCAGCCTGCGGTGGGCGGCCACTCACTACGTGGCCCCCCTCTCCGTCGTGCTCGGCAAGGCGGCTCCCCCGAACCTGCCCCGCCGGGCCGGCCTGCGGAGGCTGCCCAGCGTGCCCGGCGCCGCCAGCCCGGCACCGGCGGTCAGCGCCGCCGCCACCGCCGGCATGCATCATCGACCCGTTCAGGTGCTCGGCGCCGGGACCTGGGCCGAGACCATCCGGCGCCTGATCTCCGAGCCGATCCGCGCCGAGCGCTCCGTCCTCGTCGTGGCCCCGACCGTGGTCGAGACCATGGCGCTGGCGGATGAGCTGGGCGGCGACTTTGG
>JBPEXB010000520.1:0-4646 GCA_052032125.1 Acidimicrobiia bacterium | reverse complement strand
CATCATCTGTGAGGGCCGCCGTTCAGGCGGCCCTCACAGATCGATGTCCAGCGCGACGTCCAGGTTGGGGGCGGAGTGGGTGAGCCAGCCCATCGAGAGCACGTCGACGCCGGTCTCGGCGACGGCCCTGGCGGTCTCGGGGGTGATGCCGCCCGACGCCTCGGCGATGGCTCGGCCGTCGATCATCGCGACTGCCTCTTCGAGTTGATCGGGGGTCATGTTGTCGAGCAGGACGATGTCGACCTGGTGCTCCAGGGCCTCCGCCAGCTGTTCGAGGGTGTCCACCTCGACCTCCACCTTGACGGTGTGGCCGACCCGGTCGCGCACCGTGCGGATGGCCTCGGAGACGCCTCCGGCGACGGCGATGTGGTTGTCCTTGATCATGACGGCGTCGTCGAGCCCGAACCGGTGGTTGGACCCGCCTCCCGCCCTGACGGCGTACTTCTCCAGCACCCGGAGCCCGGGTGTGGTCTTGCGCGTCTCGGCGACCGCCGCCCCGGTGCCCTCCACCAGCCTCACGACGTCCCGGGTGGCGGTGGCGATGCCACACAGGTGACCGAGCAGGTTCAGGGCGGTGCGCTCAGCCGAGAGGATGCCTCGCGCTCCCCCGGTGATCGTGGCCACCACCGTTCCTGCGGCGACGTCGTCGCCGTCCGCCGCGTGGTACTCCACGTGGACGGTTGGATCCAGCAGGTGGAAGGCCGCACACGCGACGTAGAGGCCGGCCATCCGACCGTCCTGGCGGGCCACCACGGAGGCGGTCGTCACGGCTTCGGGCGCCACGACGGCTTCGGTGGTCAGGTCACCCGCCCGGCCGAGGTCGGTGCGTAGGTCGGAGGCGACCAACTCCTCCCACAGGAGGCGGGGCGGCGGCTCGATGCGGCTCACACGACCTCGACGATCTTGTCGGCGACGACCGAGAAGTGAGCCCCGTTCTCGGCGGGAATCGCGAGCGGGCGGCGGCGCTGGAAGGACTCGACGGTGTCGGGGAAGTCGGTGCGGAAATGGCCGCCCCGGCTCTCCTCGCGGAGGAGGGCGGCCTCGGAGACCAGCCGTCCGACCAGTGCCAGGTTGCGGAGGCGGGTCGAGCCGGCCTGACGGCGAGCCGCCTCGAAGCGCTCCCACGCGTGCTCGAGGTCCGGTCCGTTGCGCTCCACCCCGACGTGGGTCCACATCAGCTCCCGCAGCTCGGCGACCACACCGGGATCGGTCTTGATGTGGGGTACCAGGGCGGCCGCCGGCACATCGACCGACATCTCGGGCGGGAGGAACGCGCCCAGTCGCTCGACGTCACGTGCCACTCGCCGGCCGAACACGAGGCCCTCGAGGAGCGAGTTGGAGGCGAGCCGGTTGGCACCGTGCACACCGCTCGACGACGCCTCCCCGACGGCCCACAAGCCGGACATCGAGCTGCGACCGTCGTCGTCGACCTGCACGCCGCCCATGTAGTAGTGCGCCGCCGGCGACACCGGGATGGGCTCGATCCTGGGGTCGTAGCCGTGGCCCTGTACCAATCTGAACACGGTCGGAAACCGCTCCGGGAAGGCGTCGCCCACCGCTGCCCTGGCGTCGAGATAGGGCTGTCCGCCCCGGGCGAGCAGCCGGTAGTTCGCCCGGGCGACCACGTCTCGGGGGGCGAGCTCGGCATCCGGATGGATGTCCGGCATGTACCGGTGGCCCGCATCGTCGATCAGCACCGCCCCCTCACCGCGCAACGCCTCGGTGAGCAGGGGCATGGGATCGGCCCCGGCCGCAAGCGCGGTCGGGTGGAATTGCATGAACTCGAGATCGGTGAGCGCGATGCCGGCCCGGGCGGCCATCGCCACGCCGTCACCGGAGACGGCAGCTGGATTCGTCGTGCGGGCATAGGTGTGGCCGATGCCGCCGGTGGCCATGATCACCGCCGGGGCGAGGTACGCGACCGTCTCGCCTCGCTCGCTCACGAGGACACCGACCGCTCGCCCGTCACTCCGCAGCAGATCGAGCGCGAAAGCCTCCACCACCTCGGTGTCGGGGCGCGCCACGGTGGCGTTGCGCATCGCCCGCATCAGCTCCAGGCCGGTCGCGTCGCCGTCGGCGTGCACGATGCGCCGTCGCCCGTGTCCCGCCTCGCGGCCGAGCACGAACGCCCCGGTGGCGGTTCGGTCGAACTCCGCGCCGAGGTCGATGAGCCAGTCGATCGCCCCCGGCCCCTCCTCCGTGAGCACCCTGACCATCTCGGGGAGCGCCAGACCGGCCGACACCCTGATCGTGTCGGCGGCGTGGTCCCGCGGATCGTCCTTCGGGTCGAGGGCGGCGGCGATCCCGCCCTGTGCCCAGGCGCTCGATCCGCCTGCGCCGAGCGGCGTCTTGGTGATGACCGTCGCCCCTTCCATGGCCAGCGCCGTGGTCAGCCCGGCCACTCCCGAGCCGAGCACGAGCGCTCGACGACGGACCACCCGGTCCACGCGCCAGCCGGCCGGTGCGATCAATCCTCCCGTCCGATCTCGAGCATCCGCTCGACGGCCACTCGCGCTCGGCGTGCGACGTCCTCGGGGACCTCGACCGGGTACTGGAGATGTCGGAGCGAGTCGCGGATCCCCTCGAGGGTGATCTTCTGCATGTGCGGGCACAGGTTGCAGGGGCGGACGAACTCCACGTTCGGATGCTCGACCGCCACGTTGTCGCTCATCGAGCACTCGGTCACCATCACCACCCTCGCCGGCTGGTGCTCTCCGACCCAGTTGATCATCCCCGCCGTCGAGCCGACGTAGTCGGCCTCGGCCAGCACGTCCGGAGGACATTCGGGGTGGGCGATGATCTGCAGCTCGTCGAACGAGGAGCGGTAGTCGCGCAACTCGGCGCCGGTGAACCGCTCGTGCACCATGCAGCTTCCCTCCCACAAGATCACCTCGACGTCGGTCTGGGAAGCGACGTACTTCCCGAGGTACTGATCGGGCACGAACAGCACCCGATCGACGCCGAGAGACTCCACGACGGCCACCGCGTTGGACGACGTGCAGGTGATGTCACACTCGGCCTTGACCTCGGCGCTGGTGTTGACGTAGGTGACGACCGGCACGCCGGGGTACCGCTCCTTGAGGAGCCGCACGTCGGCCCCCGTGATGCCCTCGGCCAGCGAGCAGCCCGCCTCGGGGTCGGGGATCAGCACCGTCTTCTCGGGATTGGTGATCTTGGCGGTCTCCGCCATGAAGTGGACCCCGGCCAGCACGATGACATCGGCGTCGGAGTCCACCACGGCCTGGGCGAGGCCGAGGCTGTCGCCCCGAATGTCGGCCACACCGTGGAAGATGTCGGGCGTCATGTAGTTGTGCGCCAGCACGAGGGCGTTCCGCTCCGCCTTCAAGCGGTCGATCTCCTCGATGATCGGCTCGGCGACGACCCATTCCTCGGCCGGGATGACCAGGCTGACGCGCTCCCAGGTCTCCTGGTCGCGGATCTGCAGATCCGTCATGGTGATGTGTCCCCCGGTGATCGACAGTCGTGCTCACGCACGCTTTTGCTCAATATGAGTATTTGTAGTGTAGCACGTCGCCAAGCTGCGGAGCCCGGTCCGCCCGTTCAACGCAGGCCGGGAGTTCCGACGCCGGGCCGAGGCCGCTCGGTGAGCACCTCACGGCGGAAGGTGAACAGCTCGGCCGGCCGCCCTCCGGTCTTCTCGTGCTCGCCGGTTCCTTCCACCAGGCCGCCGCGATCGACCAGTCGCCGGAAGTTCTGCGTGTGCACGGTCGCCCCGGACAGCGCCTCCACGAGTTGCTGCAACTGCCGCAGGGTGAAGGTCTCAGGGAGCATCTCGAACACGACCGGCCGGTATCCGAGCTTGCCGCGCAGCCGGGCGATGGCGGTGGCGACGATGCGCCGGTGGTCGAGGGCCATCGGCTCGGCCTCGACCGGACGGATCCCCGGCTCCACGGCGCCGTCGCGGTGCGCCTCTGCCACCAGGCCCACCTCGTACATCAGCTCGTAGCGCTCGAGCACCTTCACCGGGTCCCACGGCGCGCCGCCCAGGCCGAAGGCGATCTGGATCCGTTCCTGACGGTGGGCCGACTCGAGGGCGTCCCGGGTCGCGCCTCCCCAACTGACCAGCGCGGGTGCGATCTCTGCCCGAATGACCTCCGGCTGGCCGGCCCGGTGATCCTCCCACGGAAACAGGTCGTACCAGTCCATCCAGGCGGCCCCGGTGGACGGCTGCTCCTCGCGAACCAGTGCCAGGTAGGCGATCGACAGCATGCGCACGCCGTCGACCCGACTGCGGGGATCCCGGTTGCGGTCACCGAAGGTGTAGAGCTGTTCGACGTACCCGAGGGACAGGCCGGTCTGGTCGAGCACCCAGCGGCGCAACGCCCGATCGAGCGTCTGATCGACGATGGGGTCGAGCGGCCCAGACGGCAGGCTGGCCCCGTCCGGCCCGCCCAACGTGAGTACGCGGGGGACCTCGTCGGTCACCGCCACGATGACCGCATCCAACCCCACGGAGATGCCCTGCATGGCTTCTGAGGCTACTGGCGTAGCCTCAGAAGCAGTACTGAGTACTGAGTACTTGGTACTGAGTACTTGGTACTGAGTACCGCGACCAGAGCGAACCACCGCCTGAGGGGCGGCTCCCCACCCCGCAGGTGGGCGTACTCCGGTACCCGGTACCGAGT
>JBPEXB010000052.1:0-9624 GCA_052032125.1 Acidimicrobiia bacterium | reverse complement strand
TTCATCGACGGCCTCCCGGGGGGCCGCCTCCGGCTGGGGGACCGCCACGGGCTGCGCACCGTCCACGGCACCGAGATGGTCGACCTCATGTGGGGCGGGGTCACGGCTCAGCTCGAGGCGTTCCTCGCTGCGGTCCGCGGCGAGAGGCCCACCCTCGCAGACGGAGGATCGAGTGCCCGGGCGACGGCCGCCGGCCTGGCGGCCTGGCGCTCACTCGACGGCGGCGGGTCCGCCGAGTCGCTGTAGAGGCCGCCGACCAGTCACGGCATGCGGAAGGGAACCCGAATGCCGAGCGGCTCCTCGCCGCCGTCGCTGAACAGGAACACCTCGTAGTCCCCGCTGGCGAGGTCGTCGATCTGGAACCGGAAGAACCCCCATCCGTCGGTCCACGACGGCACCATCAGGGCGCTGGTCGAGCCGGGACCCTCGGTGATCACTCCCGCACCCCGGAACGTACCGCTGGCGGGTGCACCGTCGCGGTTGAGCTCGATCCCGAGGGTCGCCTCGAACGGGCGGGCCCACCCCTCGATCCACACCGTGCTGTCTGAGACGAACGGCGCCAGAGCCACCACGAGGCGGTCGGTCGTGTTCCCGACCGCGTCGCCGAACGCCTCGTAGTCGATCACGATCCGACCCTCGTCGGGCAACGTCCGGTAGTTCGGCAGGCGCACGGGGAAGGTGAAGACGACCGACGTCGTGCCGAACTCGTCTCGGGTGACGAGGATCGGGCCGTCGGGTGTCGAGACCTGCATCGCCTCCTGCCGGGCTCCGTCGAGCGCATCGGAGGACCACGCAAGGGTGAGCCAGTCCTCGTTGGCGACGAACGATCCCGGCAGGTGGTCGGCGGGCCGCAGGTCGGTGCCGATCAGCTCCCAGTTCACCTCCAGGTCGAAGCCAGATCCCAGTGTGATCACCAGCCGCTGGCAGGCACCATCCGCCGCGTGCCGCATGGAGAGAACGTGGTCCGCGGAGAACCGCCCGGTGCCCTCCGGGTCGACCGTGACGGCTCCGATACCGGGGCCGAGCTGACAGGGCAAGCGGTCGAAGTCGACCGGGAGCCCGTCGGAGATCGGCGTGAGGAAGGCACTGTTGACCCACCCCACGACCGGGCCGTGGAACGGCTCGTCCTGCACCGTGACGGGCACCGGATCGAGCAGCTCGATTCGCCACCACGTCCCGCCGTCCTCGGCGGTGGCCACCTCGCCGGACCAGCGGACCCCGGCGTAGGTCGGCGCCAGCTCGGCCACCTTGGGGGCCGAGGCGTCAGGAGCATGACGCACGTTCAGCACGTCGTCGACGGACACGTTCGCCACTCGATGGGTAGGGATCTCGGCTGCCAGCGGTGCCGGCACGGTCACTGCGGTGGTCGAGGTGCTGGCGCTCGTCGTCACGGTCGTGGGAGCGGTGGTCGGCGTGGTCGTGGCGGCGCTCGTCACCGACGAGGGCGTCGTCGGCTCTGCCACCTCGCCGCCGCCCAGCTGGCGGGCGACGAGGGACGTCACTGCGAGCAGCACCACCACACCGACGGCGGCGGCCGCCAGAGCCACCCAGCGGGAGCGCTGCGGCGACACCGACGTGACCGCCCGGTGGGCCGCGGCCGGATCCGTGGCCTCGGCGATGTCGGTGCGCAGCCGGTCGAAGGCTTCCCGCACGTGCGTGTCGTTCACGGTCGTCCTCCCGGCTGGGGAAGGGCACGCGCCAGCGCGGCGCGTCCCTTGGCGAGATGGGCTTTGGCAGTTCCCTCGGCCACGTCGAGGACCTCGGCGATGTCGGCGACCGAGCGATCCTCGAGGTAGTACAGCGCCACGGCGGCTCGCTGGCCGCCGGGCAAGCGACCGACGGCTTCCCAGATCGTGTGGTCGTGCTCGGGGGGCTCGGCGATGGGTGTTTGCTGGCGACCCCAGCGGATGCGGGCGGCCGCCTCCTTCACGACCCGCGTCTTGGCGGAGAGCGCGAGGTTGATGGTCACGCGCCGCAACCAGGCGCCGGGCTTGTCGTAGCGGCTGATCTCGGGCCAGTGGCGATGGGCGCGCAGCAGGGCCTCCTGGGCCAGGTCCTCGCCGAGCGCTCTCGATCCGGACACGGCCACCGCCAGGGCCACCATGCTGCGGTACTCCCGATGGAAGAAGACCTCGTACGACTCGGGCGCTTCCACCACCGGGTCGGGGTGTTGCATCGTTGTACGTCCCACCTCGTCCTCACGGCGTGTGTCACCAACACACACCCGCGAACCGGCGATCGGGTTTACCTTCGCACCTCGGCGAGCCGGGCTTCGAGAAATCGAGTCTCGTGATCGTTGCCGTCGGCGGCGATCGCCGCCTCGTAGGCGGCGGCCGCCTCGTCTGCCCGATCGAGGCGGCGCAACAGGTCGGCCCGCGCCGAGTGGAAGTGCCGGTAGCCGGAGAGCGACTCGTGCAGGCCGTCGATGGCGTCGAGCCCCCGCTCGACGTCGCCGGCCAGCGCCACGGCGACAGCCCCGTTCAGTTTGACGATGGGAGATGGCGAGAAGCGGTCGAGCTTGGCGTAGAGGGCGGCGATCTGGGCCCAGTCGGTGTGGGCATGGTCCTCCGGGAGGCAGTGCAGGTGGGCGATGGCCGCCTGGATCTGATACGGCCCCGGCCGTCCCATGCGGAGTGCACGCTCGGCCAGGTCGCCACCCTCGGCGATCGCCGTTCGGTCCCACAGTGAGCGATCCTGATCGGCGAGCAAGACCAACTCACCGTCCCCGTCCACCCGGGCACGACGGCGCGAGTGGTGCAGCACCATCAACGCCAGCAACCCCAGCGCCTCTGGTTCGTCAGGCATCAGCCGACAGACCAGCCGTCCCAGCCGGATGGCTTCCTCGGCCAGCTCGGCACGGACCAGCTGGTCGCCGCCACTCGCCGAGTACCCCTCGTTGAAGATCAGGTAGAGCACCGCCAGCACCGCGCCTATCCGGTCGGGCAGCTGGTGATCGGGCGGGACGCTGTAGGGGATGTTGGCGTCTCTGATCTTGCGTTTCGCCCGAACGATCCGCTGCGCCATGGTCGGCTCGGGCACCAGGAAGGCTTTGGCGATCTCCGGCGTCGTGAGCCCACCGATCGTCCGCAACGTCAAGGCGACCTGGGCCTCGGTGGCCAGCGCCGGATGGCAGCACGTGAACATGAGTCGCAGCTGGTCGTCCTGGATGCTGGTCGGGTCGGGCGTCTCGTCGGGCTGGGTCTGCTCCTCGCGGACGAGCTCGTGGAGGATCTCCTCCTGTTTGCGAGCCAGCGTCGCCTGGCGGCGCAGCCGGTCGATGGCCCGGCGGCGGGCAGCGGTCGTCAGCCATGCCCCAGGTCGGTTGGGGATGCCTCGCTCAGGCCACGTCCGCAGGGCATCGACGAACGCGTCCTGGAGCGCGTCCTCAGCGAGATCGAAGTCGCGCACCTGGCGGATCAACGTCGCCAGGACGGCGCCGGTCTCCTCGCGAAAGATGTGGTCGAAGGAGGCCGAGAGGTCAGCCATCGTCGTCTCGTCGCAGGTCGACGACCGGCCGCACCTCGACGGAGGCGTAGCTGGCGCACGGCACCCGGGCGGCCGTGTCGATCGCCTGGTCGAGATCCTCGGCGTCGATGAGGTAGAAGCCGGCGAGTTGCTCACCTCGGGCCGAGTGCGGGCCGTCGGTCGTCAGCGTGGCGCCGTCGCGCAGGCGGACGGTGGTGGCCGTGTCGGAGGCATGCAGGGCGCGGCCCGAGATGACCCGGCCATGGCGCGAGAAATCCTCGTGGGCGACCCACATGATCTCTTCTTCTGCCGAGTCGGGCGCAGGGCCGCTCGACTCGTCGGTGTACACCAACAACAGGTACTGCACGCCCTCGATCTCTCTGATGCGGACTCGCTGTCGTCAACGATACGACGCACGAGGGTGCCCCACATCGACAGGCGTGCAGCCGGCTACCGCCCGTAGATCGTGGTGTCCGGGTAGTAGGCCACCCAGCCGTACCACTCCGTCACGAACGAGGTCACGAACTGCAGCTGAGCGCCGGCGTCGGGGCCGGAGACCGCCGTCCCCGTGATGTCCCAGGTGGTCCCGCCGTCGTCGACGATGGCCCCATCGACGAGCGAGAACGATCTGGTCTCGCCGTCCACGGCCGCCGAGAACGCCAGTCCGAAGTCGTCCCCGGAATCGACGAACACCACGATCGGGAACCCGCCCAGCTCGTCCTCGACGACCGTGAGGCCCGCCGAGAAATCGTCCAGGACGTACGCGCGGAAATCGGTGCCCACCCCGGCGCCGAGCACGAGCTCGCCGTCGGCGAGTCGATCATCGGTGAGCAGCAGGGAGCGTTGGAACTGGGGCCCGACCGAGCCGCCGCCCGGCCGGACATCGCGGTACTTGTCCGTGTACGGCGTGTCCCACTCCGGCACGGTCGTGTCCGGATGAAGGTCGAGCCATTCGGACCAGGTCGTGTGCACGATCGGCTGGAGCTCCAGCTTCGTGTCGGTGCCGGCGAGCGGGCCCTGCAGCACCGAGCCGTCGAAGTGGGTCCACAGCGACCCGGTCTGGCGGTCTCGCATCACGAAGACGCCGTTGTACAGGCCGCTGACGTCGAAGGTGTAGCGGGTTCCGTTGGCGACGGGATCGAAACCGATCCCGGACGAGCACACGATTCAGTACGTCACCAGGTACGGCTCGCCGGCGATCGTCGTGTTGGCGATGTGATGCCAGGCCATCTGGCTGACCGGGAACGCCTGGGCGTCGTCGCCCCGCACGACACCCATGACGATGTCGTCGGGGTCGAGCCAGGTCACGGCGGCAGCGGCCACCATCACCGGATCGTCCATCGGGACGAACCGGGATCCGGCACCGCCGACGAGATGGTCCTCGTCGAACGTGTCGCTGGCCGACCCGGTGATCCCGAGCGCCGGGACGACGGTCGTGACGGGGGCAGCCGGCTGCGTCGAACTGGCGGTCGTGGCGGCGGTCGTGCTGCCCACCGCCTCGGTCGTGCCGGTCGATGACGAGGTCGACGGCCTAGCCCCGTCGTCGGCGGGAGCCGCATCGCCGCCACCGCAGGCGGCGGCGATCACGATGAGGGCGAGGGCGATGAACGAGCGCTGCATGAGATCAGTATCGGGTGTGGGTGTTCGAATCGTGTGAGAAACAGCTGTGAACCGTCGAAGAACGCGGCAGGTCAATACCGGTGCCGGCGGTCGACGACCGGGCGGGGCGGCTCGCCCCGCTCCATGCGCAGGACGTTCTCAGCGACGGCGGCGGCCGCCGTCCTCACGTTGGTGGGACCGGACACGTGGGGCGTGATGCGGACCGCCGGGTGCGCCCACAGGGGCGACTCAGTCGGCAACGGCTCGGGATCCGTCACATCGAGCACCGCGGCGCGGAGCGGTCCGCTGTCCAGCGCGCGGATGAGCGCCGCATGGTCGGTGGTGGCACCTCGGCCCAGACTCAAGTACACGGACCCGTCTCGCATCGCCGAGAACCGCGACTCGTCCATGAGCCGGGCCGTCTCCGGTGTGTCCGGCAGCAGGTTGACGACGAACGCCGAGGCGCCGAGGAAGGCGTCGAGCCCGCCGAGCCCGGCATGGACCTCGACGCCGTCGATCTTCCGCTCGGTGCGGACCCAGGCGTTGATCGGGTACTCGAGGTCGGCCAGCACCTCGCCGATGCGCCGTCCGATGGCGCCGTAGCCGAGGATCCCGACGGGGTGGTGGTTCGCCCGGCCAGGGCGATGCACCTGCCAGATCGCCCGCTGTTGCTGGTCGGCGTAGCGATCGAATCCGCGATGGAAGTGCACGACCCAGTGAACGACCCAGGCCGCCATCTCGGTGGACATGTGCTCGTCGTGGAGGCGGACGAGGGGCACGTCCGGAACAGCGGGCCCCACCAAGTGCTCGACGCCCGCGCTCAACGCCAGGATCGCCCGCAGCGCCGGATAGCGGTGCAGGTCTTCGGCTGGATGATCGCCGACGATCGCGTAGCGGATCTCTTCGGGCTTCGGGATGTCGGGCCACAGGTGGATGGGGAGGTCGGGGAGCAGCTCACGAAACACATCGAGCCATCGCTCCGGCTTGGCCCACGGGTTGAGGAGGATCGCCATGGGCTCAGTCAACCAGGGTCGACCGGTTCGCAAACCCAGCGCCATTGCCCCAGCGAGGCCGGGGCCCCGGATCACCGAAGCGACCGTGTCAGGATCGGCTTCGTCGGCCGAGCGAGAGGGCCACGACGATCAGTCCGAGCGTCACGGCGGCGAACCACCCGGAGGCGGGAGCATCCTCACCGGGGTCGATCGGCGCCGCCACCGGTGGGCCGGTGGTGCTCGGAGCGGGGACCGTCGTCGGCGCGGTGGTCGTCGGGGTTGGCTCCGTCGCCTCGTCGAGCACCGCCACCAGATGATGGCTCGCCGACGGCAGGAGCCTGAGCGGCTCCACGCGTGCCGACTCGGGGGACAGCATGTTCAGGGTCGAGTCGGCCACGCCGACCAGCGTTGCCCCGACGTAGAACGAACGCCAGCCCGGCAGGGCCGGCAACTCCTCGACGGTGCCCGCTCGAACGTCGATCAGCAGGGAAAGGACCTCGTCGCTGTCGATGTCGGGATACGCGGTGGCGAGGAAGTGCTCGCCGTCCGCCCAGCCCACACCGTCGGCCGTCGGCAGCGTCTCACTGCGCCAGCGTTCCGAGCCATTCGCGAGGTCGTACAGGACGAACAGCGTGCGGCCCCCCAGGTCGTCTCGATAGCGCCACTCGGCGATCATCGCCAATGTCCCGGTGGGGTCGAGCCAGACGCCGACGCCGGGCGTCGACTCGCCGGCCGCTGCCGGCGCCTCGTGGAGCAAGGTCGGCTCGCTTCCGTCGAGTGGGATGCGCCAGACCACCGGCGCATCGAATCCTTCGACCGCGACCGCATGGTCCGCACCCACCTCGAGCGAGCGATACGGGCCTTCGAGCAGCGGTGCGGTCGGATCTGAGCTGTCGACGAGCTGGAAGGTCGAGCCGTCGACTGGATCCCACGTCTCGATGCCGAGCCAGATGGTCGAGCCGGCGTCGTCGCGACACCACAGACCGGGGATCGACACCTCGAACGGGAGCCCTTCCAGATCGATGCGCCTGAGCTCCTTCAGGTCGGTGGTCGTGCGGACGATCAGCTGATCTTCGACCATCTCGACCAAGACGTCGCCTCCCGGACACACGACGACCGAGTTGAGCCAGCCGTCCTCTTCGGGTGCCGTGGCGAGCAGTCCACCTGCTGTGTCGAGCAGCATCAAGCGGCTGCGGCCCTGCGGTCCGGCGACGAGGTAGGCGGGCGGGCCCGATCCGTCCAGCACCATCGGGCCTTCGCCGGCGAGCAGCAGATCGGCGTCGACGGTCGTGCAGAGGTTGCCCTGAGCCTGACCGTCTCGCACGGTGAGGAGCACGCCCACCCGCTGGCCGAGCGGTACCTCGAAGCCACAGGCGGAACCCTGATTGGGCGCGAGCACGATGATCTCCGGCCCGAGATCGCCCTTCACCCACTGCTCCACCGAGAAGCGATACTCGGCCCGCTCCGTGAAGGGCATCGAAGAGTCCGGCTGGTCGGTGAGGCTTCCCACGAATGCCGCATCGAAGTCGGCGATGGCGCTCGCCGGCTCGATCGGCATGCACGAACAGGCGGCGGCGTCACCGGCCCGCATCACCACGAGGTGGCCGACCACGAGCACCACGACGACGAGCCGCTTGAACATCGGCTATGAGACGCTCCCCGCCGTCCCGGCGGTTCCCGCATCTGGAGTCGGCCTAGGGTCCGCAGGGTGGATGCCTACGCACGACTCGCTCGGTTCTATGACCGGCTGCTCGACCCGATGCAGGCCGGAGTCCGCCGGGTCGCCCTCGATGTCCTCCCGCCCGATCCCTCATGGCGTGTGCTCGACGTCGGGTGCGGGACCGGCGTTGCGCTGGAGCCCTACGTCGACGCCGGATGCCAGGTCAGCGGCGTCGACCTCTCGCCGGCGATGTTGGCGCACGCCGAGGAGCGACTCGGCGACCGGGCCGATCTCCGCCTCGGCGATGGCCGGACGTTGCCCTACGACGACGACTCGTTCGACCTGGTGATGACCGCGATGGTCCTGCACGAGGTCCCGGCCGAGAGCCGCATGCCGTTCCTCGCCGAGATGGCCCGAGTTGTCGGCCCGGACGGTCGGCTGCTGTGCATCGACTTCCGCACCGGTGATCTGCGGGGCTGGCGCGGCCCGGTCATGCGGGGTGTGTCGACGGTGATCGAGAGGATGGCCGGCCATCACGGGCACTTCCGCACCTACATGACCGGTGGCGGCCTCCCGGTGCTCGTGCGGGCATTGGGGATGACGATCGAGCGCGAGAAGCCGGTGGCAGGCGGCAACCTGGCCGTGTGGATCGTCGAGCCTCCGGGCGACGATCAGGCCCTGGGGTAGGGCACCACGTAGATCAACACCGCCAGGAAGTGGAGCACCGAGGCGGTGATGACGAGGACGTGGAAGACCTCGTGATACGAGAACACCCGAGGTGCCAGGCGCGGGCGACGCAGTGTGAACAGGATCATCCCGACCGTGTAGAGCACACCGCCGGCGGCGATCAAGGCGATGGCCCCGCCCGACAGCCGCCGGACGAACTCGAGGAACGGGACGATGGCGAACCAGCCGAGCGTCGTCTGCAGCGTGATCGAGAACCACGGCTTCACCCGCGGCCACACGATCTTCTGCACGATGCCGACGACCGCCACAGACCAGACGATGGCCAGCACCGACGTGCGCCACGCCCCATCGAGCACGTTGAAGGCGAGCGGAGTGAAGCTGCCCGCCACCAATACGAAGATCATGGAGTGGTCGAGGCGCTGCATCCGCTGCTTCCAGCGCTGTCGCCACGGGATCGAGTGGTACAGCGAGCTGGTCGTGTAGAGCGCCAGGAGGCTGAGCGCGTAGACCGTCATCGAGATCATGCGCGGCCGGTCGTCGGCGGTCATCACCACCAGCACCACCAGCGCCACCAGTGAGGCGGCCGCCGCTCCGGCGTTCATGAGCCCGCGCACCGGGTTCGTCATCTTGCCGAGTGTCAGCCGGGCCATCTCCATGGCGCCAAGTTAGGCCCGGCGTGGAGCTAGGCGGGGTTTCGCTGCTACCCGGCGTCCGGGCTGTGTTCTTTGGTGGCCTACGAGGAGGCCGCCTGCGGCGGCGAGCAGCCCCCAGCGGCCAGCCGCCAGCTACCTGGCCGTCTGGTGCGTTCGCGCCCGCAGGGGCACGGCGGGGGTGACCGCGTGAATCCTTCCCCTCGGGGGAAGGTGGTCTCGCCGAGAGGCGAGAGCGGAAGGGGCTCGCGCGAAACGTTCGCAACGGCCCCCCGACGGAAACGGTGCACACGGCCGCTGCTGGCTGCTGGCTGCTTACCCTTGGTGGCCTACGAGGAGGCCGCCTGCGGCGGCGCACGTATCCGGCCACATGCTCCGGAGGGTTGCGTGCCGTTGGTGGATGCAGTGGACGCTGGCTCCCCTTCGGGGTCGTGCGGCACGGTGAGCTCGGGCTGCTGGCCGCTGGCTGCTGGCCGCCGGCTTCAGGCCTCCATCATCTCGGTGATGGCGGCTTCCAGGGCGGCGCCGAACCCGCCGCCGCCGTGGCCGGCGTCGTCGACGACCTCGAGGC
>JBPEXB010000519.1:0-2764 GCA_052032125.1 Acidimicrobiia bacterium | reverse complement strand
CATCCAGCAGATCCTGTTCGCTGATGGTCGCCTGATCGAGGGCGAGCGCCTGGAGCGACGCCTCGGCGACCAGCGCGCCGCCGAGGATGACCGGGGCGCGGCCCGGGTCGAGCGAGGGGATGGCCTGCTTCTCGTCGAGCGTCATCCGCGCCAGCTGGGCGACCTGGAGCCGCACGTCGTCCAGGCTCAGCACCGACCGGTGCACGGCATCAGACCGATAGCGGTCCAGCCCCAGATGGATGGCGGCGAGGCTGGTCCAGGTGCCGGCGACCCCGATCGCCTCGCTCCGGTGGGGGAGATCCCTCGTGCCGATGATGCGGGCCGCCTCGGCACGTGCATCGGCGAGCTGCGATGCCGACGGCGGATGATCAGGCAGGCACCGCTCGGTGAGCCGCACCGACCCGATGTCGACCGACACGGCGGCGTGGTCGGACACGAACTCCGTGCTGCCGCCTCCGATGTCGATCACCACGGTGTGGGCCGGATCTCGCGCCACCGAGGCCGCTCCTGCGAAGGAGAGCATCGCCTCTTCGGTGCCGGCGATGACCTCGGGACGCACGCTCAGCGCCGCCTCTGCGGCGTCGAAGAACACCTCCCGATTCGAGGCGTCCCGCGACGCCGACGTGGCCACTGCCCTGGCCCGCGTGACGCCGTGCGTCTCGAGCAGGGTGCGGAAGTCAGCCAGCACGGCCACCGTGCGCTCGATGGCGTCGTCGGCCAGCCGACCGGATCCATCGACCCCGCGCCCGAGGGCGGTCACCCGCACGTCGCGGATCACCTCAGCCTGGTCGGCGTCGATGATCAGCAGCTTGGTGGAGTTGGTGCCGATGTCGATGGCGGCGACCGCGCCGGTGCTCACCCCTCGAACGGCTTGCTCTCCGGGCCCTTGCGCACGCAGGCGGCCCACACGGTCTCGTAGTGGTCCACGTCGTAGGCGTCGACGTGGGGGAGGACCATGGCCTCCCACGACGCCCGCAGCGGATCGTCCCGATCCTCGAACATGCGCAGCCCGGCCGGGAGGCGGTCGAGCACGGTGCGCAGGCTCATCGGCGTCTCGACCCGGGTGCCGGCATCAGCAGCGATGAACGACTCGTTCACCTCGGAGGCCAGACGGCTGATCGCCTTGACGAAGTCGTCGTTGAGCGACGGATAGCGCCGGGTGAGCATGGCGGCGATCTCGTCGGCGGTCGGAAACTGCTTCTCCCAGATGACCCACCGGTCGGCGAACGCCTTGTTCAGGGTCTGGGTCCCGGCGTAGTCCCGCAGGTCCGTCGGGTTCATCGTGCCGAAGAGGCGCACGTCGTCGCGCAGCTTGACCGTCTCGCCGTTGGGGAGGTCGAGCGCCGAGTAGCGGTCGAGCAGGCCGTGCAGGGCGAAGAGCGTCTCGGCCCCGGCGGCGTTCAGCTCCGACAGGTTGACGAGCGCCGTCCCGCGCAGCGCCCGGGTGATGTCCCCGTCCTCCCAGCGGCTCTCGGTGCCGCCCATCCCGTCGCCGTGGAGCTTGACCGAACCGATCAGGGTGATGTCGCGCACCTCGCCGGTGAGCGGGATGCGGTAATAGGGCAGCCCCAGCAGGGCCGCGAACTGCTCGATGTCGTGGTCCTTGCCGGTGCCCATGTGACCCCGCACGGCCAGATGCAGCGGCACCATCCCGTCCGGGTGGTCGCGGCGCAGTTTCTCGACCTGCGCGAAGCGATACAGCATCCCCAGGTCGATGTAGTGGGGGTCCGGCTCGGGGATCTTGGCGACCCGCTGGGCGTGGTCGTCGATGCCCTTCTTCGGCACCGTGAACCTCTCGAGTTCGATCGGCTCGCCGATCCCGTGCGGGTCGGTGAACGTGACGGTGTCAGGCACTGCGCCGTTCCCCTTTCTGGTCAATGGTCCATTGTGTGTCTCGTGAGCTTCTGCGCTGGCTGGCGCGGATCCACCAGGTGTCCTCGCCGAACAGCGCCAGGCCGCGACGCAGGGCCATCCGCACGCCTTCCACCATCGAGTTGGCGAGCTCGTCGGGGCGGGCGACGATCTGATGGCGCCCGTAGGTCGTCTCGACGGTGTCGTCGCCGATGCCGATGCCCAGCACGGTCGTGCCCTGTCCCTCGACCGCCTCGACCGCCCTGGCCAACTGGTCGACCGAGCCTCGCGTCATGCCGTCCGCCAGCACGACCAGGACCCGCACCTGGGCTCGGTGGGCCGCCATGCGTTCGGCGGCATAGGTGAGGTTGAACTCGTCGACGTTGGCCGCCTTCTCGAAGAGCGACACCGGCGGGGTGTCACGGGGCGCCCGACGGGCGGCCAGCCCGGCTTCACCGGGTTGGGCGGCGGTCCAGAAGAGGCCGGCCAGCACATCCTCCGAACGGCGCCATGGCTCGCTGAACGTCGACAGCAGGTAGTGGTTGACCGTCGACGTGAGGCGGTCGGCGGCGGCGCCCTGCGACTGGCGCAGGTCGGCGATCGCCGAGGTGCGGCGGCGGGTGTAACTCCACTCGCTGTCGTCGACGGTGGCGGCGAAGGCCCGGTTGAAGAGCCCCACCTCGAAGTCGACCTGCAGCTGGTTGCACATCGCCGCCAGTGTCCAGGCCCCCAGCATCGCCGCCGACAGTCCCCAGGGACGGCGATCGGCGGGCGCGGCCAGCCGTCGGGGCTGGAGCATCGACGCCGAGGCGTCGACCAGCACGCTGACCGCATACGAGCGCCGGGTCGACACCGATCGGCGCTCGAACATCCGCTCGTAGAGGCCGCCGCCCAGCAGCAGCGCCGCGTGGGG
>JBPEXB010000518.1:0-3355 GCA_052032125.1 Acidimicrobiia bacterium | reverse complement strand
GAGGCTCTCGCCGAGCCCGTCGCCGACCTCTTCGACGGCGGTGATGGCCCGGCCGTAGTTCATGCGCATGGGCCCGATGACACCGACTCGGCCCGACCGGTCCCCGTCGGTGCCGTAGCTGGTCGAGACCATGGCGATGTCGGCCTCCGGGTCGAGGCCCAACTCGCGGCCGATCTGTACGGCAGTGCCCTCGGGAATGCGGGACAGCACCTCCAGCAACGCCGCCTCCCGCTCGAGGATCTCGAGCACGTGGCGGATCTTCCCGATGTCGGCCCAGGCGTTGGTGAGGTGGCTGGTGGGGCCGATGTACAGCTCGCGGCGTCCCTCGACGGTGTCGTTGGCGGTGTCGCACACGGCCCGGATGATGGCCCGAACCGCTTCCGGCACGTCCTCGGTGATCAGTCCGGCGGGGTCGAGCCGGGCCTGAAGCGGTGCATCGACGATCTCCCGCAGGATGATCCGCTCGGCGGCTTCGATCTCGGCCGGGTCGGCCGGGGCGCCGAGCCGGGCGATCTCCTGGGTGACCCGACCGGCATCGGTCACGAGCACGACGAGCACCACGTCGGCGCTCATCTGAACGAGATGCGCACCGCGGACCCGCTCTCCGCCCAGCCCGGGGCCGGTCACCACCGCCGGGTAGTGCGTGATCTCGGTGAGCAGCGAGGTGGTCGACTTCAAGAGCCTGCTGAGCTCGATGTGCACCGAGGAGAAGAACTCGGAGATCTTCATCGACGACGAGGGCCGCAGCATCTGGCGCGAGAGATGGTCCACGTAGTACCGATAGCCCGTGGCGGTCGGGACCCGCCCGGCCGAGGTGTGCGGCTGCACCACGTACCCGTCGTTCTCCAGGGCCGCCAGGTCGTTGCGCACGGTGGCGGTCGAGACGCCCAGCCCGGTCGCGTCGAGGATCGATCGCGAGCTGACCGGCTCGCCGGTGGCGATGTGCTCCTCGACCAGTGCCTTCAGGATGTCGGCCTTGCGTTCATCCAGCATGGGCCCATGTTACGACCATGACGACGCGAACCGGCCTGCCGAGCCGTGGTGGCGCGCCTCCTGGGGGTCAGCGCTCCTGATCGACCTGGAGCGCCGAGATGAACGCCTCCTGGGGCACCTCGACGCTGCCGACCATCTTCATCCGCCGCTTGCCCTCCTTCTGGCGCTCGAGCAGCTTGCGCTTGCGGGTGATGTCGCCGCCGTAGCACTTGGCCGTGACGTCCTTCCGTTTCGCCTTGACCGTCTCCCGGGCGATGATGCGGCTCCCGACCGCGGCCTGGATGGGCACGTCGAACAGCTGGCGGGGAATCAGGGTTCGCAGGCGATCGACCATGGTCTTGCCGTAGACGTAGGCCCGTTCCTTGTGCTGGATGGACGAGAAGGCATCGACCGGCGTCCCGTTCAGCAGGATGTCGACCTTGGCCAGGTCGGACTGCCGGTACCCGATCGGCTCGTAGTCGAGGGAGGCGAAGCCGCGGGTCCTCGACTTGAGCTGGTCGAAGAAGTCGAACACGACCTCGCCCAGCGGGAGGTCATAGGCCAGCTCGACCCGCTCGGGGCTCAAGTAGCTCATGGACGACTGCACGCCCCGCTTCGCCATCACCAGCTCCATGATCGTGCCGATGTACTCGGCGGGCGCCAGGATCATGGCCCGCACGTACGGCTCTTCGAGGTGGTCGATCGCACCTGCCTCGGGCAGATCTTGAGGCGAGCGGATTTCGAACTCGCGGCCGTCGGTGGTGGTCACCCGGTAGGCGACCGAGGGGGCGGTGGCGACCAGGTCGAGGTCGTACTCCCGCTCGAGGCGCTCCCGCACGATGTCCATGTGGAGCAGGCCGAGGAAGCCGGTGCGGAACCCGAAGCCGAGCGCCCGCGAGGTCTCCGGCTCGTAGACGAGCGAGGCATCGTTGAGCTTGAGCTTCTCGAGCGCCTCCCGCAGGCGCTCGAAGTCGTCACCGTCCGACGGGAAGAGGCCCGAGAAGACCATGGGCCGGGGCTCGGCGTATCCCGGCAGCGGCTCGGGCGCCGGGTCGTCGCCGGCGGTCACGGTGTCACCGACCCGGATCTGGCCGATCGTCTTGACGCCGGTGATCACGTAGCCGACCTCGCCGGGTCCGAGACGGGCGACCCGCTCGACCGCCGGGCGGAGCACGCCCACCTCGGACGCCACGTGACGGTCCCCGGTGGCGGCGAACAGCACCTTGTCGCCGTCGGCCAGCTCCCCGTCGACCACCCGGACATAGGCGACCACGCCCCGATAGGAGTCGTAGTACGAGTCGAAGATCAGCGCACGGAGCTGGTCGTCGGGAGAGCCCTGGGGCGGCGGGACGTCGCGGACGATGCGCTCCAGGAGCTCGTCGAGCCCGTCGCCCCGCTTGGCCGAGACGAACACGACGGTCTCGGGGTCGACGCCGAGGATCCCGGCGAGCTCACCGGCTACCCGGTCGGGCTCGGCGGCGGGGAGGTCGATCTTGTTGACGACCGGGATGATCTCGAGCCCGGCCTCGATGGCCAGATAGGCATTGGCCAGGGTCTGGGCCTCGACGCCTTGGGCGGCGTCCACCACGAGCAGGGCACCCTCACAGGCGGCCAGCGAGCGTGACACCTCATAGGAGAAATCGACGTGACCGGGCGTGTCGATGAGGTTGAGCACGTAGTCGGTGCCGTCCGCGGCACGGTGGTCGAGCCGCACCGCCTGGGCCTTGATGGTGATCCCGCGCTCGCGCTCCAGATCCATCGAATCCAGGACCTGCTCGCGCATGTCGCGCTCGGAGATGGCCCCGGTGCGTTCCAGGAGACGATCGGCGAGCGTCGACTTGCCATGGTCGATGTGCGCGATGATCGAGAAGTTGCGGATACGGGACGGCACGAAGCGAGCGCTCCAGATGGGATGGGTGCATTGTACCGGCCCCCGGGACACTGCTACGATGCACCCCGCTCCGGTCCCCGGAGCGACCCCGTCACCTCCGGAGCGTTCCGGACGTGCCTCACGGAGCCCTGCCCGGCCCCGTCACAGAGATCGATCAGTGAGACAGTCGGTGAGACATGGCCAACATCAAGTCACAGAAGAAGCGCAACCGCCAGACCATCGTGCGGACCGAGCGCAACAAGGCGATCCGCTCGGAGCTGAAGACGCGTTCCAAGAACGCCCTGGAAGCCGCCGAGGCCGGTGACGCCGCCGCCGCCGAAGAGGCGCTGCGGCTGGCACAGAAGCGCATCGACATGGCGGTCAGCAAAGGTGTGCTGAAGAAGAACACCGCCGCCCGTCGCAAGAGCGTCCTGACCCGCCAGGTCCGCGAGAAGCTGGGCTGAGCAGCGGGCGCTTCGCGCCGCTGCGTACTGAGTACTGGGTACTCGGTAC
>JBPEXB010000517.1:0-2876 GCA_052032125.1 Acidimicrobiia bacterium | reverse complement strand
ACCACTGAAGGAGACCCATCATGGCCATCGCAGATGCTTCGCCAGAGACCGACCTCGACGTCAGCGCCTGGCTCGACGAGCACTGGTCGCCGGATCGCTCGGTCGGCGACTGGTGGCGCGCATTGGCTGATGCCCGGCTCGCCCACCCGATGCTGCCCGAGCCCTGGGGTCGCAACTGGTCTCGCACCGAGACGGCCGTGCTCGTGCGTGCCATGCTCGAACGCGAGGCACTCGGCCCGCCATCCGGACTCGGGATGATGCTGGCCGCGCCGACGATGATCGCCCATGCGTCCGCTGACCTGAACGCGCGTCTCCTGCCCAGCATCCTCGACGGCCAGCACGGTTGGTGTCAACTGTTCTCCGAGCCTGGTGCGGGCTCCGACCTCGCCGGACTGCAGTGTCGTGCCGAGCGAGACGGCGACGAGTGGGTCATCACCGGCCAGAAGGTCTGGACCTCGCTCGGCCAGTGGGCCGACTACGGCATCCTCATCGCTCGCACCGATCCCGATGCTCCGAAGCATCGCGGCATCACCTACTTTGCATTTCCCATGCTGCAGGACGGGGTCGAGGTCCGGCCGCTTCGCGAAATGACGGGCCGGGCGCTCTTCAACGAGGTGTTCATCGACGAAGCTCGGGTCCCACACGAGAACATCATCGGCGACATCAACGACGGCTGGCGCGTCGCCAACACCACGCTCATGGTCGAACGTTCGGGCATCGGCGGCAACAACGTCGCCGCCCCGAGTGCCGCGATTCCCGGCACGATTGCCGGTCACCTCGACCGGCCGGCAGGATCGTTCGGAGACGAGGCCCCTGCCCTGGGCGAAGGCGCAGTCGGGGCGGGACGCGTTCGTGAACTCCAGCGTCTCGCCGAGGCCAACGGCGCGATCGAGGACGCCACCATCCGTCAGGATCTGATGCGGCTGCACTCGCTGATCGAGGTCACCGGATGGCACCTCGGCCGCATGAAGTCCGGGAGCGCGGCCACCGGCGGTGAAGGCAACCTCGCCAAGCTCCGCCACAGCGACATCACCCGCCTGGCGCGTGATCTCGGCTGCCGGATCCTCGGGGCCCACGCCATGGTGGACGGCCCGGACTCGGCGAGCGGAGGGAGCATTCAGGGGCTCACGCTCTTCTCGCCAGCGCCGTCCATCTATGGCGGTAGCGACCAGGTGCAGCGGAACATCATCGGCGAGCGGGTACTCGGGTTGCCCAAGGAACCGGGACCCGGCAAGGAGACGCCGTTCCGAGAGCTGCCACAGAACACGACTCCCTGATCCATGGGGCGTCGCGACGTCAAGATCTGGTGGCTGATCTCGTTGATGAGCTCACCACTTTCGAACACACAGCACCTACCGGGGCACTGCGCGACGACCTGTGCTCAGAACTCATCGCAGTAGCTGGTGTCTTTTTCAGGTGGCGACCGGCGCCGCAGCGCTCGCACTCGGTAGCCACTTGTTCGCTGGTCGTGATCCGGATGCGTCTCGCAGCCGAGCGTTCGAGGCCGTGATGGGCGGCGTAGCTTCGATTCTCCGCCAAGCCGTGGAGCTGGGCCATCTGGCCGCGGACGTCGATGTCGACGCGTATCTCGCACTACTTGGCGGTCCGATAGTTGTCCGCCCCGCGATCTCTGCCGGAGCTTCATCGAGACAGTTGTGGATTCCTTCCTGGCAACGCATGCCCGCGAGCGTCCGGCGCCCCATCAGGGTGATCGGAGTACTGCGCCCACACAGTAGATCCGGACGAACTCACGCTGCTTCGCCGCTGTCCGCTGCCGAGGGCCTGTCACGGAGAGGAGTGAAAGGATCATCCGCAGGACGAACTCTGCTGCGTCCTCGGCCTCGACGCCGGGTCGGACCAAGTCCTCCGCACGGGCCTGCTCGAAGATCGGACGGAGGAAATCGGTCGTGATCTCGAACAGCGCGGTCGAGGCGCCAGCAATGGCCGATGTCTGTCCAGCGACCTCCGGAGCGAACAGCAGGCTGAGGTGTTCGTTCTTCCGCACCGTCGACACGGTGTGCAAGACACCTTCCACCACCGCGTCCTCGAGCGTCGCCTCCCGCTGGACCCTTTTTGCCAGTGCGTCGAGGAAGTCCCTCGCCTCTCGAAGAACGACAGCGAGGATGATCTCGTCGCGGCCGCCGTCAAAGTATCGGTAGACAGTTGCGCGTGAGACTCCGGCCTGTGCGGCGATGTCCTCGAGTGTCGTCTTTCCTGCTCCGAACTTCGTGAAGCAGGCTTCGGCAGCGTCGATCAGCCGGTCGCGGGCGTCATCGATCGTGGTCGGTGCGTTACTTCCCCACGACGCACTTCCGTTTCGAGCCATGGTCACAGACTAGAGCACCGGGAGGTCCGCTCGTGGGTAGCACATGGAATATCATTCGCCTCATGTTGCATGACGAGTTCGAGTCCAGGTTCGATGCCGAGATCGCAGAAGCGATGCTCAGCTCATCGGGCGCCGCAGGTGGGCTACCGGGACATCTCGGGATAGAACACATCCGGTTCGAGCCAGGGCGGTTCTTCTGCAGGGCAACGATCGATGAGTCGCTCCTGACTCCGTTCGGGAACGCGCACGGCGGTGTGACAGCTGCGATCGCCGATCACGTGACCGGGGTCGTGGTCTATCCACTGATGGAACGCGGGCAGTGGGCTGCGACGACCGAGGTGAAGGTGAACTATCTCGCTCCGATCAAGGCGGAAACCATCGACGCCGAGGCGTCGGTCGTCGCCATGACCAAGCGGTCGGCTGTCGTGCGCTGCGAGTTGTACCGTCAGACGGACCGGCGGGTGCTCGCCGCCGCACAAGCCACCCTCACGATCGTCGATCCTCGGTAAGGATTCGTGTGGCTCGGGGGGCAGGGACAATGGGGGGCACG
>JBPEXB010000516.1:0-6055 GCA_052032125.1 Acidimicrobiia bacterium | reverse complement strand
GTACCGAGTATTGAGTACTGAGTACTGACTACTGAGTGCAGGGGAATCCGTTTACTGTCGCGGCGCTCGGGTCGATGACCACCCGAGGAGGTTCCATGGGCTACGCCAAGCTGTCGGTGATCGTGCCGGCGTACAACGAGCGCAACACGATCGCCGAGTCGGTGCGACGGGCTCGTGACGTCGAGCTGCCCATCGAGCACGAGGTGATCATCGTCGACGACGGCTCGACCGACGGCACCCGCGACATCATCCAACAGCTGGAGGATTCGACGGTCCGGGTCGTGTACCAGCCCCAGAACGGCGGGAAGGGTGCCGCACTGCGGCGCGGGTTCGAGGAGGCCAGCGGCGACCTGATCGTGTGCCACGACGCCGATCTCGAGTACGACCCTCGGGACTGGGTCACGATGTTGCGGCCGCTGCTGGAAGGCAACGCCAACATCGTGTACGGCTCGCGATTCACCGGTGAGCGCCGAAACATGATGTACTGGCACTGGCTGGGCAATCGGTTCTTGAGCCTGGCCACCAATGTGCTGTACAACACCACCGTCTCCGACATGGAAACCTGTTACAAGATGATCGACGCCACCGTGCTCAAGGGCCTCCGCCTCGAGGCCAACAAATTCGACATCGAGCCCGAGGTGACCGCCAAGCTGCTGCGCTGCGGGCATCGCATCTACGAGGTCCCGATTCGCTACACCGGCCGGGAGTTCGACGAGGGCAAGAAGATCTCGTGGATGGACGGGATCCCGGCGCTGTGGACCCTGCTGAAGTGGCGGGTCATGCCCAAGTCCCGGATCGTGGCGTGAAGGCCATCGTCACGGGTGGGGCCGGATTCGTCGGCAGCCACCTCACCGACCGGCTGGTCGACGACGGGTGGGAGGTCCTCGCCGTCGACGACCTCTCGAAGGGCAAGGTGTCCCGACTCGGGGACGCCCGGCGACGAGGGAAGGTCAACTTCCACCAGGTCGACATCCGATCCGAGGAGATGGTGGACGCCGCCGTGAAATTCGGCGCCGATGTGATGTTCCACCTGGCGGCCCAGGCCTCGGTCAGTGCCTCGGTCAAGGACCCGATGTACGACGCCCAGGTCAACGTGCTCGGGACGTTGAACCTGCTCGAGGCGGCCAGGCGGTCGGAGATCGAGCGCATCGTCTTCATGTCCACCGGCGGCGCCGTCTATGGCAGCAAGGTCAAGCTTCCGGCCCGGGAGAGCTACAGCAAGCGACCGGACTCGCCGTACGGCATCTCGAAGAAGGTCGTGGAGGACTACTTCCGGCTGTACCGGGAGACCTACGGCATCGACTACGCCATCATCGGCCCGGCCAACATCTACGGTCCCCGCCAGGACCCGTTCGGTGAGGCAGGCGTGGTGGCGATCTTCAGCCGGGCGTGCTTGGACCGCCGGCCCCCGACGATCTTCGGCAGCGGGGAAGACACCCGCGACTACGTCTACGTCGAGGACGTCGTCGATGCCACGGTTCGGGCCGGGCACCACGGCGGCGGCTTGTTCTTCAACGTGGGCACGGGCATCGAGACCAGCACCAACCAGGTGTTCGAGACGATCGCCAAACACGCCAAGTTCGGGGGAGGCGCCAACTACGGGCCGCCCCGTCCCGGTGACATCCCCCGCTCCGTCCTCGACGCCAGCCGCGCCCGGGAGAAGCTCGGTTGGGAGCCCTACACGACGTTCGACGAAGGCATCCGCCGGACGGTGGACTGGTTCGCGACGAACCCTGAGTGATCAGCGAAGCTGATCATTCAGGGCTGCCTGCGGCTGCGCCGCGGTACCTGGTACTTGGTACCGGGTACTCGGTACTCCGTCAGCGGAACAGGTCCTCCGCCGGGTCTCTCACCAGATCGGAAGCCCGCCCCTCGCCGTCCGGATGGTCGAGGCCCCTGACCACCGCCGCCGGGACGCTCGTCGCCTTGCCCATGACCAGATCTGCGGCCGCGGCGATCTCATCTGCCAGCGCCACCTCGGTGACCTCCAGCGTGTTGCCATGGGTGTCCACCGTCCCTCGATGGTCCACGATCGCCGGAAGGCCCGAGACCCCGATCGCCACGTCGCTCAGCCCGTGCCGCCACGCCCGACCGAACGTGTCGGTGATGACGACACCCAGCGACGTGGAGGTGGCCCGCTCGAGGCGCACACGGATGCGATGGGCCGAGGCGTCGGGGTCGAGCGGCAACAAGACCGCCTTGCCGGGGGCGATGTTCGACCGGTCCACGCCGGCGTTGGCACACACGAACCCGTGCCGGGTCTCAGCGATGACGAGCGGCCCGCGGCGCCGGAGGATCTCCACCGCCTCCTCCTCCACCAGGTGGCGGTGCCCGTCCGGCCCGGGATCGGCCAGGTCCACGATGCGGCCCTCGGCCTTGGAGACGAGCTTGTGAGTGACCACCACGACGTCGCGATCGCGGAGTGCGAGGTCCGACGCCTCCAGGCCGGCGAGGAGGAGCTCGGCGACGTCGTCTCCCGGCTGGGCCTCGCCGATGCCCTCCACGGGGTACAGCGTGACGGTCACAGGATCCCCAGCAGCCACTCGGCGAAGCGAGCGGCGTCGGCCGGATCGGCGATGCGGGTCTCGCCGATCTGCACCGACACCCCGTGCCGGCCGAGATCCTTGCGATCCTGGCCGTCCTCGACGTCGATGACGAGATCGTCGAGCAGGCCCTCGTAGGCCGCCAAGACCCCCTCGTTGCCGGGTGGCAGCCCCAGCGAAGCCATCACACGGTCGGCGGGGCCCTTCAGCGCCCGACCTTTGAAGAGCGGACTGATCGCGACGACCCGGGTGGCCTGGGCGACGGCGTTGGCGATGCCCTTGACCGCCAGGATGGGCCACACCGACAGCGGCGGGTTCGACGGTCCGATGACGACCGCGTCGGCCGAGCGGATGGCCTCCACCGTGCCGGGCGCGGGCAGGGCGGCGCTGGAGCCGCTGAATCGCAGGTCACGCACCTCGTCGCGGTGTCCTCGCAGCACGAAGTACTCCTGGAACGGCATCCACTCGTCGCCGTGGGTGAGGATCTCGGTCCTGAGCCGATCGTTGGTGGCGGGGAGCACCCGGGCTCGCAGCCCGAGCGTCTCGGCCAGGGATTCGATGATCTCGTGGAGCGGGTCGCCGTCCGCCAGCCGCATGGTCCGGTACATGTTGAGGGCCGCGTCGGCGTCGCCGAGCCGGAAACGGGTGTCGACGCCCAAGGCTGTGAGGTGGTCCATCAGGACGAACGAGTCTCCCGACCGTCCCCAGCCTTCGTCGCCCTCGACGCCGGCTGCCGTGTACATGACGGTGTCGACGTCTGGTGAGACGTGGAGGCCGTAGAAGCGCTCGTCATCGCCGACGTTCACGATCACGGTGACGTCGACCCCCGCGACCTGTTCGAATCCGCGCACGAGCCGGGCACCGCCGACGCCGCCGGACAGGACGACGATCCGGCGGTTCACAACGGGGGCGCGATGGTGCCGTGGGAGATTGCCTTGCCGCCCGTCCCGCTCCACAATGTGCGGTCCATGGATACCCCCGACATGCCCGTCGAACAGCGCGCGCCCGGCGCGCCATCACCGGTGGCGGCCGTGGTGCTGGCCCAGGGGGGTGTGGACCTCACAGAGGTGTTCTCGTCCATCGACCGGCAAGTGTACGAGCCGTCCGCCCTGTTCGTCGTGAGCGCCGAGCGCCCCAAGGCCAACGTCGCCGCACCTCATGCCAGGTGGGCGGCCAGCGTCCCCGAGATGCTGGGCGAGCTGCGGTCCGAGGCCGAGTACATCTGGTTGGTGGACGCACGTTCTCGCCCGCGTCCCGATGCCCTCGGGGCGCTGGTGGAGACGGCCGGGCGGGTCGACGCGGCGGTCGTGGGATCCAAGCTGCTGTCCGCCGCTCGCCCCGACGAGCTGATCTCGGTGGGCGGGGCGACCGACGTGTTCGGGTTCCCGTACACGGGCATCGAGAGCGGCGAGGTCGACCAGGAGCAGTACGACGTCATCCGCGACGTCGCCTACGTGGAGCCGGCCTCGATGCTGGTGCGACGCGACCTCGCCGCCGGCCTCGGCGGCCTGGACAGCAAGCTGCCGTACCTGAGCGCCGGCCTCGATTTCTCCCAGCGAGCCCGGCTGGCCGGCGGACGGGTCGTGGTCGGGCCGACGTCGGAGGTGCTCCACGCGGCTTCCGACGCAGGGCGCCCCCTGACCTGGCGTGAGCAGGCCGGTCGCATCCGCTCGATGGTGAAGGCCTACTCCTTCCTGACGTTGCTGTGGACGATGCCGGGGCTGCTCATCATCGGCCTGCTGCTGAGCGCCTACCGCACGTTCAACGGCACGCCGCTGGCGCTCCTCGACTGGGCGAGGGCGTGGTTGTGGAACCTCATCCACCTGCCGTCGACGCTGGCCGAGCGACGCCGGGCCCGGGCGGTCCGCACCGCCGGCGACGAGGAGCTCTTCCGTTATCAGGTCAAGGGCTCGGTGGAGATGCGCGCCGTCGCCTCGGCCGTCGGCGCCCTCCTGCAGGGCGAGATCGACGAGGACGAGCCGGAGCTGCGGGAGCTGCTCGACTCTTCGCCGGGGTTCTGGCAACAGCCCGCCTTCCTGGCGGCGCTGTTCGGGGCAGTGTTCGTGGCCGCCATCACCCGGGTGATCTGGTCGGAGGGGATGCCTATCACCGGCTTCACCCTGCCGCTGGCCGCCGACGGTTGGGATGTGCTTCGGGCCTACGCAGGCGGCTGGCATCTGGCCGGGCTGGGGAGCCCGTCGCCGATGCATCCCTCGGTCGCTGCGACCGCATTCGTGCAGCTGCCGTTCGGGAGTCGCACGGCGCTCGCTGCCACGGCGATGACCATCGGGGCGGTGGCGCTGGGCATGGCCGGCACGACCCGGCTCGTGCGGCGGCTCGGTCTCGGGCATGCCGCTCGATACTTCTCCGGTGCCGTGTTCGTCGCCGGGGTGCCGCTGCTCAGCTTGCTGGGTGAGGGCTACTGGCCGGCGCTGCTGGCCGCTGCCGGCCTTCCGTGGGTGCTGGCCGCGATCGTGCAACCGCTCCCGGCGGGGCGCCGGGCGCTGGCGGGCCGGGTGGCGCGCACCGGCGTGGCGACGGGATGGACCGTGATGATGGTGCCCACGCTGATCGTGGTGCCGGTCGGCTTCGGTGCCGCCTGGGCGCTGGCGACCCGTCGCATCGGACCCCTGGCCAGGGGAGCGGGGGCAACAGTGCTGGCACTGCCGCTGCTCGTCCCCTGGCTGCTCGCCCAGACGCCCGAGAGCATGGTCACGGCCGGCGAGCCCTTCCATTTCGATCCCACCTGGTGGGCAGTTGCGCCCGCCTTCGTCGCCGCCGGGGCGGTGGTGCTGGCCGGACGGGGAGCGCCGGCTCGTGTGGCCGTGGTGGGGACGCTGCTCGGGGCACTCGGGATCTTCGCGTCGCGGGCCGCCGACCTCGGCGCCGGTCGCGACGTCACGGTGGCCGGCGGCGTGCTGGCGGCGCTCGGCTTCGCCATGGTGATCGCCGGCGCCTTCGACGCCCTCGGCCCGCTGGATTCGGCGGGCGCCGTGCGCCGGACGCTGGTGAGGCTCGGCGTGGCGGGCGCCGTGGCCACCGTCTTACTGGTCCTGGTCGCGGTGCCGGCCGGCCGGGCGGGTCTTCCGGCCGACGAGTTCAGCACGCTGGCCTTCACCGACAGTCGGGCGGGCTCGCATGGAGCCGATCGGGTGCTGCTGGTCGGGCCGGGCACGGCGATGCCAGGCGAGTTCCGGCGCATGGAGGACGGTACGGCCTATCGGGTCGTCGGCGGCGTGCCGACGTTCCCGGAGGCGTGGCTCGCTGCGCCTCGGATCGGCGATCGGGCGCTGGGCGAGACGCTCCAGGCGCTGGCGGACGGAAGCGAGCTGCGGCCCGGCGAGAGCCTCGCCGACTTCGGGGTGCGGTGGATCGTGTTCACCGGCGAGACGCCGCTGACAGAAGTGATGACCGCCCAGCTCGACCTCCGGCCCCTGCCCCAGCTGGTCTTCCCCGTGTTCGAGAGCGAGGTCCTCGCTTCCCGGGCGGTCACCGACGGCGGAGCCGCCTGG
>JBPEXB010000515.1:0-5248 GCA_052032125.1 Acidimicrobiia bacterium | reverse complement strand
CGGGTTCTGGTAGCGCAGCTGGGCGACCAGCAACTGGAGGAACACGTCGCTCCCCAGGTCACCGAGCCCGCCGGTGCTCGATGCCGCCGCGCCGGACGATGTGACTCCGTCGATCATCGGGAACCTCCTCGGACCATCTCGCGCAGCTCTTCGTGGCTGGCGAAGCGCTGGGCTCGCCGCTCCCGTCGCCGCTGCGCCTCCTCCTCGTCCCACAGCGGGCGCCGGTCGCCCTCCTCCTGGTACTCGGAGATGTCGGCGACCTCGAAGCCGTGCTCGGTGAGCTCTTCACCGACCTGCTGGATCCAGTTGATGTCGGCGCCGTCGGCGCCCTCGACCTGGATCATGAGACCGTTGGCGGCCATCGAGACCCGGATCGTCATGCCGTCCAGATGGGCGCCGCGCAGCGTCATCGTGCGGGGCGGCGGCATGTTCTCGGTGCGGCGGATCCAGCTCTCGATGCGTTCGACGAGCCGGCTGACCAGAGGGCGGATGGGCCTGCGTGCCGGAGCAGGCGGCTCCGATCCCGCCTCGACCCGGGCGGCGCCGTCCACGGTCTCGACCGCTCCGTCCTCGGTCGCAACCTGCTCCACGGCTCGGGTCTCGACCGTGAGTGGCTCGACGATGTCCTGGTCGGCCGTCGTGGTGTCCGTCGTCGGGCCCTCGACGGGAGCCACCGGCATCGGGACCTCCAGGTCCACGGGCGGCGGTTGGGCGGCGTCGGCGAACGGCGGCGTGAACGGGGTCTCCTGCGGTTCGATGGCCGGCGAGGCCGGGAGGTCGCCGGCCAGGCGCACCAGGTCACCGGTGAGGTCGACGTCGTCTGTGTCGCCGACCTTCACGGCGGGCATGGCCAGGTCGATCGCCGGAGGCGTGATCGATTCGGTCGACGGCGTGGTCGGCCGCGGCGTCGCCTGCGACTCGCCGAGCACGGGCCGGAGGGCCGGTCGATCGCCGAGCAGCTCGTGCAGGCGTGCCCGGTCGGTCAGATCGACGGTCGTCTCCGTGGTGGGCTGGTCGACCGACTCGTCGGGCTCGGCCGGGACGACCGGTTCCTCCTCGACGGGCGCCGGCTCGACCGGGACCGGCTCGGCCGGTGCGGGCTCCACCGGCGCCGGCTCGACCTGCGGACCGTCGAACGGCCACGGCGAGGCCCCGTCGGTGTGCGGTTGTGGCACCGGGATGATCTGGGTGATGGGGCGGGGAAGCTGGCCGCCCTCCTCGTGGTTCAGCACCCGGGTGATGCGGCGGTCGATGGGGAGCACGAACTCCTCAGGACGCGCCTCGAAGGGCCGTTGGTGCTCCATGGGGGTCTCGTGCTCCTCGCTCCCGTCCTGGCCGGGCGGTCGCTCGTCCACGACCCGGCTGAAGACCGCCAGCAGGTCGGTGAAGACGCTGAACTCACCCTCGGCGTGCTCGCCGAGCGTCGTCGCCGGCGGCGGGGCCGGGGCCGGGAGAATCGGGTCGATCATGGTGTTGCACCTCCTCGGTACCGGGCGGCGATCATCTCGTCGAGCGCCCGCTCGGCGGCGCGAGCGGCGAGCATCGCGTGCTCCCGCTTGCGCTTGGCTTCGAGTTCTTCTTTCGCTTCGAGATCGTGGGCGGCCTCCTGCCATTGCCGCCGGTCGCTCGACAGGCGGCGCTCGGATTGCTCGAGCTCCTGGGACGCCAGCTCCATCAACTCGGCGCTGGCGATGCCCTGGAGGCGGAGGGCGGCGGCCATGGCGGCCGGCAGCGGCTGGCGCTCGTTGAGCAGCGACAGGAGCTCGGCTCGCCGCTGTTCGAGCGACTGGGTCTTCTCGGTCACGTCGGCCTGCGCCAGCCCGACGTCGGCTCGCGCCTTGCGCTCGCGGATCTTGGCCAGGCGAACCAGCGTGGCGATGGGGTGGCGGCGCTTCATGCCATCAGCCCCAACTCGCCGCACAGCCCGATCAGCGATGCCACCGACTCGTCGGCGGCAACGAGTTGGTCGGCGGGCTGGCGGAAGAAGTCGATGAGGGCCGGGGCGGCCGCCAGGCCGAGGTCGGCCCGCGGGTTGGTGCCCGGCACGTAGGCGCCGACCTCGACGAGATCGCGCACCTCGTTGGCGGCGGCCAGGGCGTTGCGGACCCCGGCGGCGGCTGCCGTGTGGTCGGGCCCGGCGATCTTGGTGGCGAGGCGGCTGAGCGAGCCGAGCGGGTCGATGGCGGGGTAGCGCATCTCGTTGGCAAGGCGCCGGTCGAGGACGATGTGGCCGTCGAGGATCGAGCGAGCCGCGTCGGCGATGGGATCGTTCATGTCGTCGGCGTCCACCAGGATGCTGTAGAAGCCGGTCACGGTGCCGTTGGCGCGGGGACCGGCCCGCTCGAGCAGCTGGGGCAGGATGGCGAACGACGAGGGAGTGAAGCCGCGTGCCGTCGGCGGCTCCCCGGCCGCCAGGCCGATCTCCCGCTGTGCCATCGAGAGCCGGGTCAGCGAGTCGATCAGCAGCATGACGTCGGCGCCGTGGTCGGCGAACCACTCCGAGATGCGGGCGGCGAGGAACCCGGCCCGGAGGCGCAGCAGGGCGGGCTGATCGGAGGTCGCCACGATGACGACGCTGCGAGCCATGCCCTCGGGGCCCAGCTCGTCTTCGATGAACTCGCGGACTTCGCGACCTCGCTCGCCGACCAGGCCGACCACCGTCACGTCGGCGTTGGTGCCCCTGGCCATCATGCCGAGCAGGGTCGACTTGCCCACTCCCGAGCCGCCGAAGATCCCCAGTCGCTGGCCGCGCCCGGTGGCGCACAGCGTGTCGATCAGCTTCACCCCGACAGACAGCTGCGAGTCGATGCGGCTCCGGTGCATCGGGTTCGGCACCGGCACGTCGAGGTCGGCGCGCTCGCCGATGATCGGCGGCCCGCCGTCGATCGGGTTGCCCATGGCGTCGATGACTCGACCGACCAGGTCCCGGGAGAGCCCGAACGGGAGGCCGCCCTCGATGCGGGTGACGCGATCTCGCTGCCCGATGCCCTTCTCGTCGCCGAACAGCAGGGCGGAGGCGCCAGTTTCACCGACCGCCACCACCTCGGCCAGCTGCGGGCCCTGCGAGGTCTGGACCGACAGCAGGTCGCCGACCCGCAGACGCAAGCCGCGCACCTCGATCGAGGAGCCGGTCACGTTGGCGACCGCCCCGGCGGTGGTGAAGAGCTGGGTGGCGGTCACGGGCCCGCCTGCTCTCTCAGGATCTGCAGGGCCATGGCGTGGGTCAGGTCGGCCTGCGCCCATTGGCCGGTGATCCGGGCTTCGCCCGGCTGGAGCGTGGCGTCGGCGATCACGGTGACGCCGGCGGCGTCGATCTGGGCGGCCAGCGGGAGGTCGACCTCGTTCATGGAGATCACCAGGTCGCTGTCGTCGAGGATCGAGAGCGCCTCCTGGAGGCGCGTGAGGAGGGCGGCGCCGCCATCGTGCTGGTCGTGGCCCAGCACCAGCGTCGCCATCTCGACGGCCAGGCGCACCAGCTCGTCTCGCTGGCGGTCGAACTCCTGGCGGAGCTGGGCCCGGCCTTGCTCGAGGGCAGCCTGCAGGGCCGAGGCGGCCGAGACGAGCTGCTGGCGGGCGGCTTCGCGCCCGTCGTCGACGCCGCGGGCGTAGGCCAGCTCCTCGCGATCGACCTGTGGTGCGGCAGGCTCGATCGATGGTGCGGTCGTGACGCCGATGGAGGGCTGCCGCAAGACACGCGAGTTGGAGGGGGCCGGCTCCGGGTCGAACCCGGCGGCGCCGTTCACGATGGCCGGCGACCGCAGCACCCGGCTGAACGAGCTCATCGTGCCCACCTCTCAGTTGACCAGCTCATCGCTGCCTCCTCGCGCCAGGACGATCTCGCCCGACTCCTCGAGCATCCGGATCTGGTTGACACACTCGGCCTGCGCCTCCTCGACCTCCGAGCGGCGCACCGGCCCCATCAGGTCGATCTCCTCGAGCAGCGCCGCCTTGGCCCGCTCGGAGAGGTTGCGGGTGATGGTGTCCTTGACCGCATCCGAGGTGCCCTTGAGGGCCAGGGCCAGCGTCTTGGTGTCCAGGTTCTTGAGGATGCCCTGGATGCCGCGGTCGTCGATGTCCACGATGTCGTCGAACACGAACATGAGGGAGCGGACCCGGTCGGCCAGCTCCGGGTTCTGGCTGGCGATGTAGTTGAGGATCTCTTCCTCGTTCTCCTTGGTGCCGGAGTTGAGGATCTCGGCGAGGGCCTTGGCCCCGTCCGGCGGGGCCGAGCTGCCGGACGCCCCGTCGCCGAGCCGGGCCCGCAGGCTCTCGGCGACCGCCGTGAGGATCTCGTTGCTGACCGTTCCGAGCGTGGCGAGCCGGAAGGAGACCTCGGTGCGCACCTCCTCGGGGAGGTTGAGGACCGCTGCCGACGCCAGCTCGGTGTCGAGGTCCGACACGACCACGGCGATCGTCTGCGGGTGGTCGTCCTCGAGCAGCTGGGCGATGGCGTCGGGCGACATCTTGGAGAGGAACCCGAACGGGCCGTGCTTGCTGTCATCGATCAGCACGTTTCCGGCGTTGCCGTGATAGGTGGCGAGGAGCTCCCGGGCCCGATCGACCCCACCGTGGAGGCCGTGGCCCTGCATGGCGCTCTGGAGCGTCTCGCGGTAGACGCTGTCGCGGTGCTCGACGTCGATCTCCTCGAGCTCGGCCACCTGGTCGGCCAGCCGCTTGATCTCCTCTTCGCTGAGGTGCTTGAGCAGCGCCCCGGCCTTCTGGGTGCCCAGGGCGAGCACCAGGGCCGCAGCCTTCTGCTTGTTGGCCATGCTCATGCGTTGGCGCCCTCATTGAGCCAGTCCTTGAGCAGCCCGGCCACGTCCTCCGGCCGTTGCTCGGCCAGCTGGATGACTCCGGCTTCCAGGGCATTTCCGTCCGGCATGACCATCGGGGCGCTGCCGCCGGCTGCGGCCATCCCGGCCACCGCCGGCACGCCTCCGCCGCCCACCGGCATCCCGAGTGCCTGCTGGGTGGCGGCGTTGAGCGGCATCGGCATCACGCCGGAGAGGGCGGCGATGGCCTCCTCGTCCCCGGCCTTCTTGGCAGCCTTCAGCGCCTTCTTGCGAGCCTTCACCTCGGCCCGCTTGCCGGAGCGGGTCATCATCAGCATGGCGATGGAGAGGACCAGCACGACGATGGCGCCGGTGTACTCGGGGATGGCGTCCATGACCGAGCCGGCCGGGGCCTCGATCGGATCGGCCGGGTCGATCGGATCGAGCGACAGGTCGGCGAAGGGAATCGCCGAGAC
>JBPEXB010000514.1:0-4857 GCA_052032125.1 Acidimicrobiia bacterium | reverse complement strand
GAATCGGAAGTCGGCTTCCCATCGGCTGTCGTCGAAGTCGTCGGCGTGGAAGTGGATGGCGCCGTACTGCTCGGGCGCCTCCAGACGACGGAACGCCGTGCCGTCCCAGGTGTGGCCGGTGAGACCGCGCATCGGGTAGTTGACCAGGCTCCCCGAGAGACGGTGGGGGCCGACATCGGCCATGGCGCTGGAGCTGGCCGGGGTGGCAGAGAAGTCCCAGGCGGCCAGGACACCTTCGAAGGAAGCCGGGTCGGCGCCGTCGGCCAGCTCGTCCAGCTCGGATGCCGACAGTGGCCGCCCGAAGAGGCGCGGGTGCTCGAGCTTGCCGTTGTAGCAACCGGCCGGGGCAGGCGGATCGTCGGCGAGCAGCCGGTGGGCGGCGACCACCACGGCGGCATCACCGGCCTCGAGCGAGCCGTCCAGCGTGCCGGTGGCGCGCTGCCGAGCTCCGCCGGCTCGCTCCAGCAGTCGCCACTCGACCGCCGCCTCGCCGGACGCCGCGTCGAAGGTGGCGGCCACGAAGTGCCAGCGCTGCGGTTGCAGCGCCGACTCGACCGCCAGCGAGGAGGATCCGACCGTGAGCGTGAGGGCCCCGTCGTGGAGCGCAAGCGACCACCCGCCCTCCCCATCGCTCCTGCTGACGATGCCCTGCATGCCTTCGAGGGTGGGGGTGGTCGGCCACAGCCAGGCCTGCACGGTCAGCCCGGCGAGGTCCTCGAGCCGGGACCCGGGATCGACCAGCCCGAACGAGCCCATGTGTGTCTGCTGGCGCCGCCCGGGATACGTCCCGTTCACCGATGCGTCGATCACCTCGGCCTTGTAGCCCGGCCCGGCGGGATTGGTGTCGCCGTGGATCAACCGCACGATCTCCGCCTCGTAGGTGTCCGCCTCGGTGGTGACCATGATGTCGACCGAGCCACCAGGCGTCGCCACCATCGGCACTGCGTACCCGAGCAATTCGTTCCTACCCGCCATGACGGGCCCCTTCCTCTCGTCGATTCTCAGACATAGGTGACCGTGGCCCCGCCGTCGACCACCAGCACCGCGCCGTTGGTCCAGCCCGACTCGTCGGAGGCGAGGTAGACCGCCAGGTGAGCGATCTCGTCGGGTGTTCCGAAGCGGCCGAGCGGGTAGCGCTCCAGCCGACGTTCCAGACCCTCGCGACCGTGCAGGTCGATCATCGGCGTCTCGATGGTGCCGGGGGCGATGGCGTTCGAGCGGATCCCGGACGGCCCGAACTGCACGGCGAGGGAGCGTGTGAGCGACAGGAGGGCGCCCTTGGAAGCCGCGTAGGCGTCCTGGGGGGTGGAGGCTCCCAGCCGGGCCCGGATCGAGGAGGTGTTGATGATCGATCCACTCCCCTGTTCGACCATGAGGGGCAGCACCCGTTGGCACCCCAGCATCGGGCCGATCAGATTGACCTCCAGCACCCGGCGCCACACCGCCGGGTCGGTGTCGACCACCGAGCGGTCGTCGGCGAGGATCACGGCGGCGTTGTTGTACAGCACGTCTACCTGGCCGCCGAGGCGCAAGGCCTCCTCGACCGCCCGGTCCCAGCCCGCCGGATCCGTGACATCCATCACCACCGCCGCCGCCGTCCCCCCACCCCGGTCGATGTCGCCGGCTACTTCCTCCACCGCCGAATCGATGTCGGTCACCACCACCCGGGCTCCCTCGGCGGCGAAACGAAATGCCGCCGCCCGGCCCTGCCCGGACGCCGCCCCGGTGATGATGCAGGTCTTGTCGGCGAGCCTCACCGGGATGCTCCGCGAGCGGTGGCGATCCACGTCGCCACGTGCTCTCCCCGCTGCACGATCTCGGACTGGCCGAGGACATGGAACACCGAGCAGATGTGGTTGGGCAGGATCTGCACCCGCCGGCCGATCTCGAGCGGTCCCGGCGATCCGTCACCGATCCACCGGAGCCAACCGTGCTCCTCGGACAGCTGATACAGCTCCCATCCCGGCAGGTCGACCACCAGGCCGTGCACACCGGGGGCCCCGGGAACATGAATGCCGAGCCGGTCCTGGCTCAGGGCCTTGGAGCCCGCGTCCACGATCGCCCGATCCGGCGCCGCGTGGCTGACGACCGTCGCCATGACCCGAGCCGCACACTGTTCGAGTCCCGCCACGCCTCGCAGCACCTGGCCGTAGTCGTTGAAGGCGTAGATGCCGGGGCGAGCCTGGGTCACTCCGTCGACGGCGCTGGCCGGCCGGGCGGTGGCGCTCGAGCCCACCGACACGACGTCGACGGCCACGCCGAGCTCTCGTGCGACCCGGGCGGCCTCGGCCATCGCCCGGCCGGCCGCAGCCGACGCCGACCCGAGCCCCTCGAGGTCCGGGGCGCCGTAGGCGTGGCCTTCGTGGGTGATGAACCCGCGCACCCGTATCCCGTCGAGCGAGTCGAGGTGCGCCGCCAGGTGCGGGGCGCTCTCCGGCGACACGCCACACCGGCGGTAGCCGGTGTCCACGATCACGAGCACCTCGGCCTCGGCGCCTGCCGCCGCCATCGAGGCAGCCAGCGCCGCGCCTGCCTCCACCGAGTCCACTGCCAGCAGGATGGACGCCCGCTCCATCAGCCGCCGGGCTCGTTCACATTTCGCCTCGCCCACGATCGGGTAGGCCATCACGAAACGGTCGAACCCGGCGTCGGCCAGCACCTCGGCCTCACCGAGCTTGGCGATGCACAAAGCCTCGGCACCGGCCTCCATCTGCAGGCGGGCGATCTCCGGCGTCCGGTGAGTCTTCGCATGCGGGGCCAGCCCGACGCCGAGGGCGGCGATGTCGGCCGCCATCGTGTCGATGTTGCGCATCAGCCGGTCCAGGTCGACCACCAGTGAGGGCGTGTCGATCGTCTCGGGGATGTCGAGCAGTCCGTGGGTCACGATGGCCCCCCCGGCAATCGCAGCACGCGCCCGGGACGTGCTCCGGTGTGCGCACCTGACTCCTTGACGACCACGCCGTTCACCACGACGTGCGGTATGCCCTCCGGATGGCGGCGCGGGTCGTCGAACGTCGCCGTGTCGACGACGGTCTCAGGGTCGAAGACGACCAGGTCAGCAGACATCCCAGGTCGAATGACGCCTCGATCGAACTGCTTGAGCCGCAGGTTCGGAAGCGCCGCGAGCTTGCGGATGATCTCGGGCCAGCTGAACAACCCCAGTTCGCGGGTGTACCGACCGAGGTAGCGAGCGAACGTGCCCCAGGCCCTCGGGTGCGGCTTGCTGCCCCCCATCAGACCGTCGGTGCCGCCCATGTGCCACGGCTGCCGCATGATGAGGCGCACGTTGTCCTCGTGCCCGACGTGGGTCAGCACGTTCACCTCGAGCCCCTCGTCGACGAGCAAGGAGCGGGCCGCCTCCCATCCCGTGACATCCATCTCTGCGGCGATGGCGTCGATGCGCATGCCGCTCCACTTCTGGTTGGCGTCCGAGCGGACCGACGCCACCTGGATCGCCGACCAGTCCATGAGCGCTCCGTGGAAGCCGGCGGTGCCCACCTCCTCCAGCTCGAATCGGATGCGCTCGGCCTCCTCAGGGTCCTGGAGCCGTCGGACCAGCCCGTCGGTCCCGTCCGCCCAGGCCCAGGCGGGAAGGAAGGCGGCGAGGTACGTCGATCCCGGCACGTAGCAGTAGCTGTCGGCGGTCACCTCGAGCAGGCGCGGATCGATCTCGTCCACCCGTGAGACCAACTCGCCCGCCCGGCCCTCGTTGCCCGAGAAGCTGAGCTGACAGTGCGTGAGGTGCAGGGGAGCGCCCGAGCGCAAGCCCACGTCGATCACCTCTTCGTAGGCCTGCATGACGTCGCGCCCATAGCTCCTCGTGTGGGGCGAGAAGTAGCCCCCGAAGGGGACCAGCTCGTCACAGAGGGCCACCAGTTCGTCGGTGTCGGCGAACATCGCAGGGGTGTAGGTGAGCCCCGTGGACAGGCCCAACGCACCCGCTTCGAGGCCGAGGTGCACCTCGGCCCGCATGCGGTTCAGCTCCTTCGCGGTCGCCGTCCGGTCGGCCCCGCCCATCACGAGCATGCGCACCGCACCATGCGGGACGAGGAACCCGACGTTCACCGAGGTCGACGTGCGCTCCAGCCGGTCGAGGTACTCCCCCACCGTCCGCCAGTCATACCCCGCCTCCTCCAGATCGCCGTTCCAGGCCGCCGTCTGCCGGCGGATCACACCGAGCGTGTCGTCGTCGACCGGTGCGTACGAGAGGCCGTCCTGGCCGATCACCTCGGTCACGACGCCCTGCATCACTTTGGCGGATGCCTCTGGCTCGGCCAGCAGCTGCAGGTCGGAGTGGGAGTGCATGTCGACGAACCCCGGGGTCACGTAGAGCCCCGATGCATCGAGGGTCTGCGTGCCCGCCAGACCCTCTCCGAGCGCCGTGATGCGATCGCCGTCGACGCCCACGTCGGCAGGAAAGGCCGGGCCCCCGGTGCCGTCGATCACCCAGCCGCCTGCCACCACCAGATCATGCATCGCCGAGATCCACCATGAGCTCGCGTCGCGCCCCGCGGACGTCCATCTCGAAATCGAGGCCGGTGACGGGTGGCCGGCTCGGGAACCAGCGCACACCGTGCCGGGCGGCTGGACCGATCCGATCGTGGACGAGGTCGACGACGACGCCCGGGTCCGCAGCCATGTAGACGCACGTGGCAGTCACGTCCTCCCATCCGACCTCGAGACGATCGAGCCGGGAGGCCATGGTGGCCAGCACGTGATCGGCCTTCTGTAGGAGCCCGTCGGGGCTGGTGTCGCCGGGCGCCACGATGGCTTCGGTCGCCAGGGAGTCTTCCCGCAGCTCGCCGGCGCCGGAGGTGACGAAGGTGGGGCGCGAGCCGGACGTCGGGACGCTGAAGC
>JBPEXB010000513.1:0-4144 GCA_052032125.1 Acidimicrobiia bacterium | reverse complement strand
GCACTCCTCGGCAAGCCGCCCGTCGACGCCGCCGAGCTCGAGTGAGCGGCCCGCTCGCCGGGATCACCATCCTCGAGCTGGGAGGCATCGGTCCGGCTCCCTTCGCCGGCATGGTGCTCGCCGACCTCGGGGCTCAGGTGGTCCGCATCACCCGGCCCGGCAGCCGCTCGGTGCCTCCCGACCTGCTCAATCGTGGGAAGCGGACGCTGGCGGTCGACCTGAAGCAGGAGGACGGCGTGGCGCTGATCCTCGACCTGGCCGAACGCCTCGACGGGATCATCGAGGGGTTCCGGCCAGGCGTTGCCGAGCGACTCGGGTTGGGGCCGCAGGCCTGCCACGAACGCAACCAGGCCTTGGTCTATGGACGAGTGACCGGATGGGGCCAAGAGGGGCCGCTGGCGGCGATGGCCGGGCATGACATCAACTACATCGGCGTGGCCGGGGTGCTGGCGCACGTGGGCCGGCCCGACGAACGCCCGGTCCCGCCCCTCAACCTGGTGGGCGACTTCGGTGGTGGTGGGATGCTGCTCGTCGTCGGCATGCTCGCCGCGCTGCTCGAGGCGAGGTCGTCCGGCACCGGCCAGGTGGTCGATGCGGCGATGGTCGACGGGGCGGCGCTCCAGATGATGATGACCCACGACCTGGCTGCTCAGGGCCTGTGGACCGATCAGCGAGGCGCCAACCTGCTCGACGGTGGCGCGCCGTTCTACGACACGTACACCTGCTCCGACGGGCGGTTCGTGGCGGTCGGGGCCCTCGAGCCCCAGTTCTTCGCCGCCCTGGTCGAGGGGCTGGGATGGGACCCGGCCACCGTGCCGTCGCAGATGGACGTGGGGGCGTGGCCGGAGCTCCGCCATCGCCTCGCCGCGACGTTCTCCGAACGATCTCGGGACGAGTGGGCGGCGCACTTCGCCGGCACCGATGCCTGCGTCACCCCGGTGCTGACGATGTCGGAGGCCGCCGAGCACCCGCACAACGTGGCGAGGGCGACGTTTCGCGAGCCCGATGGTTCGCCGGCGCCCGCCCCGCGCTTCTCGCGCTCCGGCACGGTCTCGTCCCGGCCTGCCGACCCGGGGGCGGCCGACACCCTGGGGTCGCTGGGTGTCGACCCGGCAGCCATCGGTAGGCTGATCGATCGCCGTATCGTCGAGCCATGATCACCGCCCGGGCCGCCAGGCCGGGGCCCGAAGACCGAGGAGCCGGGACCGTGATGATGAGAGATGTCGCCAAGGAACGCGAGACCATCGCTGCGACCATCGGGGAGGCGACCCTCGTCGACGTGCTCGATCGCAACGCCGCCCGCTTCGGCACCCTGCCGGCCATTCGCTGGACCGAGGACGGGGAGACCAGGACGATCGGATGGGCGACGTATCGAGAGCGGGTCGTGGCGGTGGCCGCCGGTCTGCGGGCGCTCGGCGTCGGCAAGAGTGATTTCGTCGGCATCATGGCCGGCAACCGTCCCGAGCACGTGATCGCCGACCTCGGCGCGATCTACGCCGGTGCCGTCCCGGTCTCGTTCTACAACACGCTGGCCACCCCGCAAGTGCAGTACATCGCCGGCCATTGTGAGGCCAAGGTGGCGGTCGTCGAGAACCTCGAGTACATGAAGCGGTGGGAGGCGGCCAAGCCCGACCTTCCGGCGCTGTCCACGGTCGTGTTGCTCGAGGGCGCCGAGAACTACGAGACCGTCGACTGGGTCGTGTCGTGGGACGAGCTGCTGGCGCGGGGCCGGGAGCTGCTCGCCGACGACCCCACCGTGATCGACCGAGCCTCCGCCGAGGTCACGCAGGACGATCTGGCGACGCTCATCTACACGTCGGGCACCACCGGGACCCCGAAGGGCGTCATGGTCAGCCACCACAACGTGGTGTGGACCACCGAGTGCACGGTCAGGGCGGTGGACGGGATGCCCGACCACCCCCGGTATGTGTCGTACCTGCCGCTGGCACACATCGGCGAGCGGCTGGCGACGCACTACTCGAGCTTGTGGCGGGCCGGCTCGGTCACCTATGTGCCGGAGCTGACGATGGTGGCCGAGGCGGTGCAGGCGACCAAGCCGCAGATCTTCTTCGCCGTGCCCCGCGTGTGGGAGAAGTTCCAGGCCGGGCTCATGGCGCGACTCGAGTCGGAGCCCAACGAGCGCCGCCGCGGGCTGGCGCTCAACGCGTTGAAGCTCGCCGGCGAGGGCGTGGCTGCCGAGCAGGCCGGGCGCAGCGTCGGGCTGGCGGACAGGGCCAAGCTGGCGCTGTTCGACCGGCTCGTCTTCTCGAAGATCCGGTCGGGCCTCGGCCTCGACGAGCTGACCGTCGCCATCTCGGCGGCGGCGCCCATCTCGCCCGACCTGCTGGTCTTCTTCCAGGGCATCGGGATCCCGATCTACGAGCTGTTCGGAATGACGGAGTCGACCGGGCCCGGTGTCACCAACGTCCCCGGCGCCAACAAGATCGGGACGGTGGGTCGGGCGATGCCGGGCGTCGAGGTGATGATCGCCGATGACGACGAGATTCTCATGCGGGGAGGCCTGGTCACCCAGGGCTACTACAAGCAACCCGAAGCGACCGCCGAGACCTACGACGCCGACGGATGGCTCCACACCGGCGATCTGGGGCGGCTCGATGACGATGGCTACCTGACGATCATCGGCCGGAAGAAGGAGATCATCATCAACGCGGCGGGGAAGAACATCGCTCCCGCCAAGCTCGAGAACCTCGTCAAGCAGGAGCCGCTCGTGGCCCAGGCGTGCCTCGTGGGCGATGGTCGTCGCTTCATGACGATGGTGCTGGCGCTCGATCCGGAGGTGGCGGCGGGTTGGGCCGAGACCCATGGCGTGGCCTACGAGTCGCTCGAGCAGTTCAGCCGGGAGCCGGCGCTCGAGGCCGAGATCCAGCGGATCGTCGATGGCGCCAACGAGCAGGTGGCCCGGGTCGAGCAGGCCAAGAAGTGGCACATCGCCGGCGAGGATTGGACACCCGACTCGGGCGAGCTGACGCCGTCACTCAAGCTCAAGCGCCGGGTCGTCTTCGAGCGCTACGCCGAGCAGATCGAGGCGATGTACGCCGACTGATCAACGGCCCGACTCTTGGTGGTCGGCGTCCCCTTGGTAACCTGACCTCTGCAGTTCTTGAATGATCACTCAAAGTTGGGAGCCGGGCGGATGAGCGAGCAGATCGTCTTCGACAACCAGGTGGCGATCGTCACCGGGGCCGGCGGCGGTCTCGGGAAGACCTACGCCCTCGAGATGGCCCGCCGAGGCGCCAGAGTGGTGGTCAACGACCTCGGGGGATCGGTGGACGGGTCCGGCGGCGCCAGCTCGATGGCAGATCAGACCGTCGCCGAGATCGAGGAGGCGGGCGGCGAGGCGGTCGCCAACTACGACAGCGTGGCGACACCGGAGGGTGGCAAGGCCATCGTCCAGACCGCCGTCGACCGTTTCGGCACCGTCGACATCGTCATCAACAACGCCGGCATCCTGCGTGACAAGAGCTTCGCCAATGCCGACATGGCCGACGTCCATGCGGTGCTCGACGTGCACCTGCGCGGTGCCTTCCACGTCACCCAGCCGGCCTTCCAGGTCATGAAGGACAAGTCGTACGGGCGGATCGTCTACACCGCCTCGGCGTCGGGGATCTTCGGCAACTTCGGCCAGGCCAACTACGGCGCCGCCAAGATGGGCCTGGTCGGGCTGATGAACGTGACCGCCGTCGAGGGTGAGAAGTACGGGATCAAGGCCAACGCCATCGCCCCGGTGGCCAAGACCCGCATGACCGAGGACCTCCTCGGACCGCTGCTCGACCTGGTCGATCCTCAGCAGGTCACGCCGCTCGTCGTGTACCTGGCGTCGCAGGCGTGCGACTTCTCCCACGAGATCTGGACGGTCGGGGGCGGGCGGTACGCCCGCATCTTCGTCGGCACCAACCAGGGTTGGTTCGCCGGCAAGGGCTCGACGCCGTCCGTCGAGGACGTGCGAGACCATCTGGACGAGATCCGCGACATCGACTCCTACATCGTGCCGGCCAACTCCATGGAAGAGCTGATGATGCTCGGCGCCATGCTGTCGGGCTGACGATGCCCATCGATCTCGATCGAGCGGTCGGGGCCGAGCTGCCGGCCACCTCGTACTCCTGGGACCAGAACGACGTCATCC
>JBPEXB010000512.1:0-6558 GCA_052032125.1 Acidimicrobiia bacterium | reverse complement strand
AAAGCCGAAATCGGTACCGGGTACTTGGTACTGGAGTACCGGGTACATGGATCGCAGCCGGCAGGCTGCGATCGGGTCTGTACTTCCGTACCTGGTACTCAGTACTCAGTACTCCGCTGGGCGGACGTCAGTCCGCCCAGCGGTGCGGTCGCTCGCGGATCTCGCCGAAGTCGTAGCGGTCGCACAACTCCAGGTAGGCCTGCTGGTCGACGCCCTTCCACTCCAGGTCGTCGAGGGACTCCGCGAGGGGGACGTCGCGGCGCAGCGTGGTCAGGGTGCGGTACAGCATCGCCTCGTCGCGGGCCGCCTCGAGGTTGCCCGACAGACGGGCCGCCCCTCGCACCGTGACGTCCCACTCCTCGTGGCTGGTGGGGATCCGCTCGAGGCGGCCGTAGCGGGCCAGGACCGTCGAGGTGGACTTCGCCCCCCACCCGGGAATGCCCGGCACGCCGTCGGCGGTGTCGCCCACCAGGGCCAGGTAGTCGGGGATCGAGACCGGCGGGATCCCGAACTTCTCGATCACCCCCTGCTCGTCGAGCTCCTTCTCCTCCCGGCGGTTGAACGAGACGATCCGATCACCGACGACGCACTGCATGAGGTCCTTGTCCGGGCTGAGGATGACCACCTTCTCGACATCGTCGACCCAGCGGAGGGCAGCGGTGGCGATGCCGTCGTCGGCTTCGAACTCGACCAGTGGCCACACGACGACTCCGAGAATGGTGAGTGCCTCCTCGGCGAGGGGGAACTGGGCCATCAGCTCGGGCTCGATCCCGGCGCCCGTCTTGTAGCCGTCGAAGAGGTCGTTGCGGAACGACTCGATGACGGTGTCGGTGGCGGCCGCCACGTGCGTCACGTCGTCCTGGCGGAGCAGGCGCAGGGTCGTCTCGATGATCCCGTAGGTCGCCCCCACCTCGGTTCCGTCGGGTGCCTGGCGCTTGGGGAACCCGAAATACGCTCGGAACAGCTCGTAAGTAGCATCGAGCAGGTGGAGGTTCACATGGACGAGACTAGAGGCGACCAGGAGGCGGATGCGTCGGAGCACTGGCGCCAGGTGACCGCCGGATTCGTCGATCTCGGCAACAAGCTGCGCTCGTATTTCGACTCGGTGCCCGACGACGAGGCCACCGATGCGATGCAGACCGCCTGGCACGATTTCACCGACGCCGCCCAGCGGTTGGGACGCACCGTCACCAACGCCTTCCAGGACGAAGAGGTGCAGGAGGGGGCCAAGAACGCCTTCAACAACCTCATCGATGCTGTCGGCACCTCCGTGCGTGAGGCCGGAGCCGGCTTCCCCTGGACGCGTGAGGCGGGCGACGAAGAGGCAGAGGGCGCCGAGGCCGCCGATGAGGACCCGCACGAGCCCACCCCGTGATCCCCTCGCCGAGCGGCACGGTCACGATCTCCAGCCCCTGGTTCTCACGCGTCTGGAGATTCAGCGGGATGAACGGCCCGATCGCTCAGGCCACCCGCAACGTGGCGCAGCGAACCTCGACCATCGAGTTGGTCGACGGACGAACCTGGATGCTCACGCCGGACGGCTGGGGACGGATCCGGCTCGTGGAGGGCCGCAGGGTGATCGCCACCGGTGAGCGGACCGATGTGCTGGGACGCCATTGGGAGCTGCACTCGGACCGTTTCGCCTACCAGCTGGAGTCGTCCTCGATGATCCGCCGCCGCTGGACGATCGGCCCCATCGGGTCCCCCTTCGCCGAGCTGCGGGGCGGCCGGCTCTCGTTCAACAGGATGGTCATCGAATCCGGCCTGCCACTCCCCTTCGAAGCGGTGGCCCTCGCCTGGCAGGCCGTGGTGCGGCCCTGGGAGGCGGCCGCGGCCGGCCTCGGGCCGCCGGAGTGATCGACGCATGATCCGGCCTGTCGTGTCGCCCGCCTGGCTCGTCGACGTCATCGACCGTGACGACGTCGTCGTGATCGACACCCGCTGGTATCTGGACGAGCCCCAGCGAGGACAGCGGGAGTACGACAAAGGACACGTGCCGGGCGCCCTCTTCATGGACCTCGACCGGGATCTCTCGGCGTCTCGCGGGCCCGGCCGCCACCCGCTGCCGAGCCGCGAGGCGTTCGGCACCACGCTCTCGGCGTTCGGGGTCCGCAACGGTGATCATGTCATCGCCTACGACCATGGCCCCGGGGCGATCGCCGCCCGGCTCTGGTGGATGATGCGTCATGTCGGGCATTCGAAGGTGAGCGTCCTCGACGGCGGCATCCGCAGCTGGACCGACGCCGGGTTCCGCATCACCCGCGACCGCCGGTCGATCACGCCGTCGTCGTTCGCGGTGCTGCCGTCGATGACACGAACCATCGATCGCAGCGAGTTGCGCGCCCGGCTGGGCGACGTGCAGCTGATCGACGCCCGGGCGCCGGAGCGGTACCGAGGCGATCACGAGCCGGTCGACCCGGTGGCCGGCCACATCCCCACCGCCCAGTCGGCGCCGACGACGGGCAACCTCGAGCCGGACGGCACGTTCAAGCGGCCCGAGGAGCTGGCGATGCGGTTCCGCGAGCTCGATCTGGACCCCGACGCGCCCATCGTCAGCTCGTGCGGCAGCGGGGTGACGGCCTGCCACAACATCCTCGCCCTCCACCTGGCCGGTTATCCCGAGGCGATCCTGTATCCCGGCTCCTGGTCCGACTGGAGCACGGCCGGCTTCCCGGTGGCCACCGGCTCCTGAGCGGCAGGGGTCCCGACCGGCTACGGGCTCCGGGCTCCGGGCTCCGGCGCAGCAGTACCATCGCGCCCCATGAGCAAGGCCACTCACCAGGCGGTTCCCGACGAGCGCAACGCCGCCATCGAGATCTACATCAACGGCGAGTTCTTCCCGCGCGCCGAGGCCAAGGTGTCGGTGTTCGACAGCGGGTTCCTGGTCGGCGATGGCGTCTGGGAGGGCATTCGGCTCCATCACGGCCGCTTCGCCTTCCTCGATCGCCATCTCGATCGACTCCTCGCCGGCGCCGCCGCCATCGACCTCGACCTCGGCATGGACCGCAACGGCCTCACCGAGGCCCTCCAGGCCACCATCGATCGGAACGACATGACCGACGATGTGCACGTCCGCCTGATGATCACCCGCGGCGACAAGAGCACACCCTCGCAGCACCCGGGCAACGTCGTGTCGGGCCCGAACGTCGTGATCATCGCCGAGCACAAGCGAGCCGATCCCGACATCAAGGAGCGCGGGATCACGCTCTTCACCGCCACCGTCCGCCGCCCCCCGCCCGACACGCTCGATCAGCGGCTCAACTGCCACTCGAAGCTGCACGAGGTGATCGCCCTGATCCAGGCGTCCAAGGCGGGCGCCGACGAAGCCCTGATGCTCGACCCGACCGGGGCGGTGGCGACCTGCAACGCCACGAACTTCTTCGTCGTCAGACGCAGCGAGGTCTGGACCTCGACCGGCCACTACAACCTCAAGGGCATCACCCGCGGCGTCGTGCTCGAGGTGGCCACGGCGGCCGGCATCACCACCCGCGAGCAGCCCTTCTCGCTCACCGACGTCTACAGCGCCGACGAGGCTTTCGTCACCGGCACCTTCGGGTCCCTGACGCCGGTCGTCGAGGTCGACGGTCGCACGATCGGCGACGGCCGCCCGGGACCGATGACCGCCCGCCTCCAAGAGCTCTACGACCTGGCGGTCGCCGCCGACATCGCCGGTCGATGACCAACCGCATCTGCATGTGGTCGGGACCCCGCAACATCTCGACCGCGCTCATGTACTCGTTCCGCCAGCGGGCCGACACTTCCGTCGTCGACGAGCCGCTCTACGCCCACTACCTGGCGACCACCGGGGTGTGGCATCCCGGGCGCGAGGAGGTGCTCGCCGACCAGGACACCGACGGCGCCGCCGTCGTGCGGGATGTCATCCTCGGCCCGTCGCCGACGCCGGTGCGGTTCTTCAAGCAGATGGCCCACCATCTGGTCGGCCTGGACTGGTCGTTCCTCGACCAGGTGCGCAACGTCATCCTCACCCGGGACCCGAGAGCGGTGCTGGCCTCGTTCATCAAGAACGTCGAGGACGTCGACGTCGACACGACCGGCCTGCCGATGTCGGTGCGGATCCTCGATCACCTCCTGGACCGCGGTGAGCAGCCGGTGGTGATCGAGTCGCGTCAGCTGCTCGAGGATCCGCCGGCCATCCTCGCCGCGCTGTGCGAAGCGGTCGAGATCCCCTTCGACCCGGCCATGCTCTCATGGGAGCCCGGTCCGATCCCGGAGGACGGCGCGTGGGCGCCTCACTGGTACGCCAGAACCCATGCGTCGAGCGGGTTCGAGCCATACGTCGAGCGAGTGATCCAGCTGCCGCCGGAGGTGGAAGAGGTCGCCGACGCCTGCCGGCCCCTCTACGAGCGGCTGCTCGAGCACTCGATCGGCAGCCCCAGATGAGCGACCTCCGGGAGGCGGTCGAGCGCAACGACCCCGATGAGCTCCTGCGCCTCGTCGATGGGCTGTGTTCCAGCCGCCAATGGGAGCAACTGGTCACCCTCGATCTCCTGTGCGTGGATGCCCTCGAGCGCGGCAAGCAGCTCTGGGGCGTGAGCGCCCACATCCACTACCGGCTCGCCCTCGAGGCGCCCGGCGAGTTCGCCGGGCCGGTCATCACCGAGCGAGCCAGTCGATTCCTCCTCGGACCGTTGCCGGAGGTGGCGGCGTCGACGCACTCGTGGCACGAGCTGGCCGATCACATCCCGTCCGGCCCCGCCCGGGCCGTCACCGCCCACGAGCGGGTGGTGCGGGGCGACGACCTGCAGGCAGCCGACGACATCGATCCCGCCGTGCTGGAGGTTCCGCTGGTGCGGGAGCCGTGGGAGCCCGAGTACGCGCTGGCCACCTACGAGTCCTCGCAGGCGACGTTCCCGATGCCCGACCTTCCTCCCATCGACCGGATCGACCTGCCGGCCGCCGTGGAGCGATTGGCGCCCGACGAGGCGGCCGAAGGGTTGGCGGCGCTGGTCGAGCCCTGGGCGGAATCCTCGAACGGCAACGTCGAGGTGGCCCATGTCGAAGGATCGGCGCTGCAGGCGATCGCCTCGCTGGGAGTGCGGGCGGTGGGTGTTGCACCCCTGTCGACCCGCCAGGCCATGGCATTGATGGCGTGGGCAGGCGCCAGTGGCGGCGCCTACGCACCCCGCCAGGGAGCCGCAGCCGGGCGGTTCGGGGCCTGGTGGGCGGGCGCCTGCGTCACCGGCCTGGTCGACTCGTGGCCGGTCGAGGGCGGTGAGCTGGCCCAGGCCTGTGACGAGGTCAACTGGTTCGCCTGGTCGGACCTCTTCCCCTCCACCGGCTGGTCGTTCCACCTGGCCGCCGAGGACCCGCTCGACGGTCTCGCCTGGGCGATCTCGGCTTCCGACGCCGCCTGATGCCCGATCTGATCGCGCTCGATCTCCCTCCGGGCGACGAGTTCGTCGCGGCACTCCGGGAGGTGTGGGAAGGCGGGCACGCGGCGCTGCCGATCGACCAGCGGCTCCCCGAGCCGGCTCGCCGGCGGCTGTTCGACCAGCTCCGACCGACCCACGTGTGGAGTGCGGGCTCGCGAGGGCCGCTCGACGGCGGTGCGGGCGTCGAGCCGGGTGATGCGCTGGTCGTCCGCACGAGTGGCACTTCGGGAGAGCCGAAAGGCGTCGTGCTGACCATGGCGGCGGTGCGCGAGGCGGCCATGCTCACCAGCGACGCCCTCGACGCCACCATCGACGACGATCGGTGGCTGCTGTGCCTGCCGGTCGCCCACATGGGAGGTCTCTCGGTGGTCACGCGCTCGATCGTCACCGGCGTACCGATCACCACGTTGCCCGGCTTCGACCGCCTGGCCGTCGAGACGGCGGCGCTGCGAGGCGCCACGCTGGTCTCCCTGGTGCCGGCGGCGCTCGAAGGCCTCGACGCCTCGTTGTTCCGCACCATCCTCCTGGGGGGATCGGCCATGCCACCCGATCGGCCCGCCAACACGGTTGCGACCTACGGACTGACCGAGACGGGGGGCGGGGTGGTGTACGACGGGCGGCCGCTGCCGGGGGTGGAGGTGCGGATCGTGGACGGAGAGATCCAGCTACGGACTCCCACGAGCCTCCGCACCTACCGCTTCGGCGACGATCCCCGCACGCCCGACGGCTGGCTCCCCACCGGCGACCTCGGCGAGCTGACCGACGACGGCGTCCTGCGGGTCTCGGGCCGGCGCGACGAGCTGATCGTCACCGGAGGTCAGAACGTGTTCCCCACCGAGGTGGAGGCGGCCTTGCGCTCGCATCGCCAGATCGCCGAGGTGGCGGTGGTGGGCCGTCCCGACGACCGCTGGGGCACGGCGGTGACGGCAGTCGTGGTGCCGGCCGACCGCAACGACCCGCCAGACCTCGACACCGTGCGCGGCTGGGCCAAGGCGCAGCTCCCCAGCTACGCGGCGCCCACCAGGCTGGAGTTGGTGGAGGAACTCCCCACGACCCCGCTGGGCAAGGTCCTGAGACGCAAGCTGTAGGGGCACCCGCCGGGATCCGGAATCCGGGATCCGGGCCCCGGGCCCCGGGCCCCGGGCTTGTCTCGCTACACCCTCGT
>JBPEXB010000511.1:0-2661 GCA_052032125.1 Acidimicrobiia bacterium | reverse complement strand
ATCGACCCGGTCACGCAGAAGCCCTACGGCGGGTCGTTCCCGAGAGTGTCGGTGGGCGACACGGTCAGGGCCCACTTCGAGCTGCTCGATCATCTCGGCATCGATCGCCTTCACGCCGTCGTCGGGGGCAGCGTCGGCGGGATGATGTGCCTGGACGCCGCCACCCGCTTCCCCGATCGCATGCGGTTCGTGGTGCCGATCGCGGCCGGGCTGAAGGCGACCGCGCTGCACATCATCCACGACTTCGAGCAGATCAACGCCATCTACAACGACCCCAACTTCAACGGCGGCGACTACTACGAGGGGCCCCCACCCGATGCCGGCATGGCGCTCGCTCGCACGATCTCGCACAAGACCTTCGTCTCGCTCGAGCAGATGGAGCAGCGGGCCCGCGACGAGGTGGTGGGCGGAGCCAACGAACGGGTGAGCTCGCCGCTCGAGTCGTACATGTGGCATCAGGGCCAGAAGTTCGTCAAGCGGTTCGACGCCAACGCCTACTTGCGCACCATGTGGAAGTGGCAGGACTTCAACCTCTACCGGCTGGCCGCCGACCAGGGCGTGACGATGGCCGACATGCTGGCCCGAGGCGACCACGAGTACCTGGTGTTCTCGATCGACTCGGACGTCTGCTTCTACCGCAGTGAGCAGGAGCAGCTGACCGAGGAGTTGAAGGCGGCGGGAGTGCCCCTCAACTGGATCACCGTGCACTCGGAGAAGGGCCACGACTCGTTCCTCCTGGAGCCTCATCTGTTCGAGCCCCACCTTCGGTACCACCTCGAATCCGACTGGGAGCCGCGATGAGAGGAGGCCGGCATGGCTGACCACGAATTCGGGTTCGACACGCGATCGATCCATGCCGGTCAGCGTCCCGACCCCGAGACCGGCTCGCGCGCCATGCCGATCTATCAGTCGACCTCGTTCGTGTTCGACGACCCCCAACACGCCGCCGATCTGTTCGCCCTCCAGACCTTCGGGAACATCTACACGAGGATCGGCAACCCCACCACCGCCGCCTTCGAGGAACGCATGGCCTCGCTGGAGGGTGGTATCGGGGGGCTGGCGACCGCCTCGGGGATGTCGGCCCAACTGCTTTCCATCCTCACGGTCTGCGAGGCCGGTGATCACCTCATCTCCAACCGGTCGCTCTACGGGGGGACGTTCACCCAGTTCGACGTGACGCTGCGGCGCATGGGCATCGAGGCGACGTTCGTCGACACCAACGATCTCTCTGCCATCGAGGCGGCGATCACCGATCGCACCCGGTTGGTCTACGGCGAGACCATCGGCAACCCGGGCGGCGAGATCCTCGACATCGAGCCCATGGCCGAGCTGGCCCATGCTCACGGACTGCCGCTGTACATCGACAACACCTTCGCCACGCCGGCGCTGTGCCGCCCCATCGAGCACGGCGCCGACGTGGTCGTGCACTCGGCGACGAAGTTCATCGGCGGGCACGGCGCCGCCATTGCCGGAGTGATCGTCGAGAACGGCACCTTCCCGTGGGACAACGGGCGTTTCCCGGCGATCGTGGAGCCGTCACCGGCCTATCACGATCTGCGCTTCTGGGAGAACTTCCGCGAGTACGCCTTCCTGATGAAGGCTCGCACCGAGCTGCTGCGGGACGTCGGGGCGGCGCTGTCGCCGTTCAACGCCTTCCTCCTGATGATGGGCCTCGAGACGCTGTCGTTGCGCATGGAGCGCCACGTGGCCAACGCCCAGGCTGTTGCCGAGTTCCTCGACCGGGACGACCGGGTGAGCTGGGTGAGCTACCCAGGACTGGCGTCGCACCCGAGCCACGCACTGGTGGAGCGCTACGTGCCAGGCGGGCCAGGGGCAGTGTTCACGTTCGGGGTGGCCGGCGGATACGAGGCGGGCGTGGGGTTCATCAAGAACGTCGAGCTGGCCAGCCATCTCGCCAACGTCGGCGACGCCAAGACGCTGGTCATCCACCCGGCCAGCACCACCCACCAGCAGGTGCCGCCCGAGGAGCGTGCCGCAGCCGGAGTCGGCGATGACATGATTCGGATCTCGGTGGGCCTCGAGACCATCGACGACATCCTGTGGGACCTCGACCAGGCACTGGGGAGCGCGCCGTGACGGACACGGTTCGGGCGGTCGGCGCCGCCGAGGTGGTGGAGGCGGATGCAAGGACCCGGCTGCGGCTGATCCGGGAGGCCGAGTCGGTGGCACTCGTCGGCGTGTCGGGCAACGAACTCCGCTCGTCCAACTTCGTCGCCACCTACCTGCTCCGAACCCACCTGCGCATCTACCCGGTCAACCCGATGTACGACGAGGTGCTGGGGCTGAAGTGCTACCCGTCGCTGGCCGATGTGCCCGAGGTCCCTGACATCGTCGACGTGTTCCGCCGGGAGACCGAGATCCCCGGTGTGGTCGACGAGGCGATCGCCATCGGCGCCAAGACGGTCTGGTTCCAGCTCGGCCTCCGGCACGACGAGGCCGCCCGCACGGCGCAGGACGCCGGTCTCAACGTCGTCCAGGATCGGTGCCTCAAGATCGAGCACGCCCGGTTCGCCGGCGGTCTGCACCTCGCCGGCTTCGACACCGGCGTGATCACCAGCCGCCGCCGGCGAAGTCTCTGAAGCCGCCTCCGGCGGCCGTACCGAGTACTCGGTACTGAGTACTGAGTACCGGCTCGACCGC
>JBPEXB010000510.1:0-5843 GCA_052032125.1 Acidimicrobiia bacterium | reverse complement strand
AGCACACGATCGACTGGTACCGGAACCGCGAGGACTGGTGGCGACCGCTCAAGGGCCGATCGTGACCGTCGAGCGATGAGGGGCATCGTCCTGGCCGGCGGCGCCGGCACCCGGCTCGATCCGATCACCCGGGTGGCGTCCAAGCAGCTGCAGCCGGTGTACGACAAGCCCATGATCTACTACCCGCTGTCGACACTGATGCAGGCGGGCATCCGTGATCTGTTGCTGATCTCCACGCCTCACGACATCCCACGATTCGAGTCGCTGCTCGGTGACGGCTCGCAATGGGGTGTGTCGATCACCTACGCCGTGCAGCCCAAGCCGGAGGGGATCGCCCAGGCGTTCTTGATCGGCGAAGACTTCATCGCCGGAGAACCGGTGGCGCTGATCCTCGGCGACAACATCTTCTACGGACGGGTCGACACGACCGAGGCGGTCGAGCAGTTCGAGACGGGGGCGTTGGTCTTCGGCTACCCGGTGTCCGACCCCGAGCGGTACGGCGTCGTCGAGTTCGACGCCGACGATCGGGTGTTGTCGATCGAGGAGAAGCCAGTGCGGCCCAAGAGCCACTACGCCGTCCCCGGCCTGTATCTCTACGACGAGACCGTCGTCGCGCGGACCAAGCGGCTGGCGCCATCGGCGCGCGGCGAGTTGGAGATCACCGACCTCAACCGCGCCTACCTCGAGGACGGCTCGCTGATGGTGAAGAAGCTGCAGCGGGGGACCGCCTGGTTGGACTCCGGGACCCACGACAGCCTGCTCGAGTCCGCCAACTTCATCGCCACCGTCGAGCGGCGGCAGGGGCTCAAGATCGCTTGCCTGGAGGAGATCGCCGTCGAGCAGCGGTTCGTGACACCCGAGGCGATGGCGAGCCACGTGGCCACCATGCCCGAGTCCGCCTACCGCACCTACGTCGAGACCATCCTCTCCGAGTACCCGTGACCCAACCCACGCTGATCACCGGCGCCGCAGGCCAGCTGGGCACGGCGTTCGGGGCACTGGTGCCCGGCGCCGTCGCGCTCACCCGCGCCGACCTCGACCTCTCGCAGCCCACCGCCATCCCGGACGTGCTCGCGCGCGTCCGGCCGTCGACGGTCATCAACTGTGCCGGCTACACCGCCGTCGATCGCGCCGAGCAGGAGGAGGCACTGGCGACGACGGTGAACAGCGAGGCGGTGGCGGTCATGGCCGCCTGGTGTGCCGGCCACGGGGCACGTTTCGTCACGTTCTCGACCGACTATGTCTTCTCCGGAGAGTCGGACCGGCCGTGGGTCGAGAGCGACCCGGTCGATCCGGTCAACGCCTACGGCCGATCGAAGGTCGCCGGCGAGGCAGCTGCCATCGATCACGGAGGTCTGGTCGTCCGCACGTCATGGGTCGTGTCGGGGACGCACAACAACTTCCTCGCCACGATGCTGCGGCTCGGCCAGGAGCGCAGGCTCCGGGTGGTCGACGACCAGCACGGCTGCCCGACCATGGCCGCGGATCTCGCCACGGCCACCGTGGCGGCACTCGATGTGGGGGCAACCGGCCTGCTGCATCTGTCCAACCAGGGCGCGACGACCTGGTACGAGTTCGCTCGCACCGCCCTGGAGCGCGCCGCCATCGACGCCGACATCGAGCCGTGCGGCAGCGACGAGTTCCCGACCCCGGCGCGCCGGCCTCGCTACTCCGTGCTCGGCTCCGAGCGCCTCGATGCGCTCGGGATGAAGCCACTGCCGCCTTGGAGGGAGTCACTGCCGGACACCATCGAGGAGCTCTTCACCAACGGCGTGGTGGAGCGGCCGTGATCCACGTCTTCATCGGGACCAAGGCCCAGTACATCAAGACGGCCCCGCTGCTGCGCCTCATGGACGAGCGGCAGGTGCCCTACCGGCTCATCGACTCGGGCCAGCACGCCGCCCTCAGTCAGCACTTGCGGCAGGAACTGGGCGTGCGGGAGCCGGATGTGCTGTTGGGCGGTCGTGCCGACGTGCAATCGATCCCTCAGGCCCTCCGATGGATGCTGACGCTGGCGCTGCGGTTGCTCTCCCGCAGGCGCATCCGAGATCAGGTGTTCGCCGGTCAGCGCGGCGTGTGCGTCGTGCATGGTGACACGCCGTCCACGTTGCTCTCCACGCTCATGGCCAAGCGAGCCGGGCTGGTCGTCGCCCACCTGGAGGCCGGCCTCCGTTCCCACAACTGGTTCCACCCGTTCCCCGAAGAGCTGATCCGGATGGTGGTCATGCGCCTCGCCGACGTGCTGTTCGCTCCCGACACGGTCGCCGCCGCCAACCTCGCCGACATGAAGGTACGAGGCGAGGTCGTGCTGCTGGCGGGCAATACGAGTGCCGAGGCGCTGGCGGCTGCGCGGCCGGAGGTGGGGGAGAGCGGGCCGGTCGTGGTGACCATGCACCGGGTCGAGAACCTGCACCGGGCGAGTCGGCGGCGAGGGTTCGTCGAGTTGGTGGTGCGGCTGGCCGAGCACCATCGGGTCTGCTTCGTCATGCACGGTCCGACCGGTCCAGCGCTGGAAGGGGAGGGGATCGAGGCGATCCGCCGAGCCGGAGTGGAGGTGAGCGAGCTGCTGCCGCACGGCGAGTTCGTCCGCCTGCTGGCCGCTGCCCCGCTGGTGGTGACCGACGGTGGATCGATCCAGGAGGAGTGTGCGCTGCTCGGGGTGCCGACGCTGCTGTGGCGGGACCGCACCGAGCGGCCCGACGGGCTGGGCGAGAACGTGGTCCTCAGTCGCTACGACGCCGAGGTGGTCGAGGCCTTCGTCGCCGATCCTGCCGCGTGGCGGCGTCCACCCCGTCAGCCCGGCATCACTCCGTCCGCACAGATCCTCGATTGCCTCGACGAGTGGCGATGAGCTCGGCTCCCGCCACCGCCATGAGGTCGCGGGCCAGCACCACGAGGCGGTAGCCCCCCGCCACGACGGCAAATGAGGCGATCGCCTCGATGCCGTACAGGGTGGCCAGCCCGACCTCGAACACGCCGACGCCTTGCGGTGCCACCACCGCTAGGAACCCGATCCCCCAGGAGACCAGGAACCCCCCGGCCAGCAGCAGGGAGCCGACCTGATCGCCGACCGGGAAGGCGCGGAGGTAGAGCCCGAACGTCAGCGAAGACCACGCCCAGAAGATGGTGGCGACGCCGAGCAGCTTCCAGTAGCCGGGCCAGGTCAATTTCAGCGTGGCGTTGCGCTTGGCGGCCAGCCAGGCCAGCACCCGGCCGCCGATCGGTGGCGACGTGCCGACCACCAGTGCCACGATCGCCACCACCAGCCAGCCGATGCCGCCCGGCAGGGCGTCGGTGAGTCCGAGCAGCGCGAATCCGAACGCCAACACCGTGGCCAGCGTGAGCGCCATCTCGAGGAGGGCGGTGGCGGCAAGCGGTCCGCCAGGGAGCCCGCCTCGCCGCAGGAGCGCCACCCGGCCCACGGCGAACCACACGGAGCCGGGGAGGTAACGGGCCAGCAGGGACCGGGAGGTGGCGACCGTGATCTCTCCGAATCCCGCCCTGACGTCGAGCGACGCCAGGCCGACGACCCAGAACCACGAACCGATGAAGATCATGCCGAAGGACGCGGCGAGCGACGCCACCAGCAGGACGGGGCGGGCGCCCGACGCCAATTCGGTCACCTCCGACCATCGGGTGGCGACCAGCCACACGATCACGACGCCGAGCACCGCCAGGTAGGCGAGTCGGAGCGCTCTCATGGTGCACCCGGCCCGGCGGCGGCCAGCGCCCGGTCGATGACATCGTCGTTGTGCCGCTCCCGCTCCTGGAGGCGGGCGCGCGCATCCGCCACGGCATCGGCCCCGGCCAGGGCCGCCTCGGCGGCGTCTGCCATGCGGGTCAGATCGCCGGCGGTTGCGCCGAGTCCGACGAAGCCGCGGCCCACCTCGCCGACCAGCGAGTCCACCTTCGGGGAATACCCGAGCATCACCGCGGGCCGCGCTCCGAGGAGGGCTCCGATCCCGGCGTGATACCGCATACCGACCACCAGGCGGGCCGACGCCAGGTGCCGGAGCACGGTGTGCACGTCGGCATCGATGTGATCGGGCTCGGTCTCCATCAGCCGGCCAACCTGGTCGTGGACGGCTCGATCTCGATCGGTCTGCATGGCGAGGAATCGGGGCGCCAGGTCCGTTCGTCGTGCCAGAGTGTCGAGCGCATCCGCCGCCGCTCCGACCCACTCGCCCGGGTGCTCGTGCGTGCGGGAGGCAGTCGGCCGGAAGCCACCGTGGACCGGGGGCCGGAGGCAGACGATCACGTGGTCGGTGACTGGCACCTCGGGCACGGGGAGCGACAGGGCGAGATCGGCGGCTTCGGTCACGTCGAGCCCGAGGCTGCGCAGCAGAGCGGCCGAGTCGCCATCCCGCACTGCGATCGCCACCGCCTGCCGCAAGACCCGGCGGACCAGCGACCGGGAGGCCGCCGTCCGGAGGGGACCGGCTCCGAGGCCGACGCCGGCGAACGGCACGCCGAGGCGCCCGGCCAGCCACGGTCGCGCCAGGTGATAGGGCACGTTCAGATGCGAGGTCGAGTCCTGGAGCAGGCCGCCCCCACCGAGGAACAGCACCGAGGCGTTCCGCACGGCCGACCAGCCCTCGCGAAGTCGCCGGTGGCCCACCGCTTCCAGCCCCAGCTCGCGCCGGGTGCCGACGGTGTCGGTCGAGACGGCCAAAGGCTCGATGCCCCGGGAGCGCAGGCGGGCCGCCAGTGCCAGGGCGAGGAGCTCGTCGCCGAGGTTGGTCGAGCCGATCCACCCGGCGACGACGGCCGTGGGCGTCGCCTCGCCGCTCATCGTCGGATCGGCACCGATGTCAGGAGTCCGAGATGCGATGGCTCGGCAGCACGCTCTCGCGCGGGCGGTTGAGCTGCACGAGCAGGTCGGCGACGAGCGCCACCAGGATCACGGCGGCCGCCGCCGACAGCAGCACGACCGTGTTCGTCGCCACTCGGAAGTCCTTGGTGATCAAGTCGTAGATGAGCTTGCCCACGCCAGTGATCCCGAGAACGGCGCCGATCGGCGAGAAGAAGCGCAGCGGGTTCCACAGCAGGACCATGCGGATCACCTGCCGGAAGTAGCGGCGGGTGTCCTTCCACCAGTGGAACTTGGAGCGCCCCGCCCGCGAGGCGTAGTCGATCGGCACGAAGCGGACCGCGTAGCCATTGGAGAGGAAGCTCATCGTCAGCGTCGTCACACACGAGAAGCCGGGAGGGAGGAGGTGGAGGTACTGGAGAGCCACGTCTCGGCGAAACGCCCGGAAGCCCGAGTTGAGGTCGGGGATCTTCGTCTCGGTGAGGAACGAGGCGAGCCGCCGGATGAGCCACTTGGCCGGCACCCGGAAGAACTTCAGCGTGCCCTCCTCCGACCGGCGGGCACCGACGACCATGTCCCAACCGGGCAGCTCGTCGAGCAGCTCGGGGATCTGATCGTTGGGGTAGCTCATGTCGGCGTCCGTCCACACCACCACCCGTCCGGCCGCCAGAGCGGTGCCGGCCCGGCGGGCGGCGCCCGAGCCGCGATTCTGCTGGAACGAGACCAAGCGGATGCCATCGAGCCGCTCCAGCTCGTCGGCGCTGCCGTCGGTCGAGCCGTCGTCGACGACGAGGATCTCGTAGGAGTACTCGGACGCGTCCATGCTGGCGCGGATGCGCTTCACCTCGTCGGCCAGGTGGCCGGCCTCGTTGAACACCGGCAGCACGATCGTCACGTCGACAGACATGCAGAGGAGTCTACGAGCGCCGGGCGGAGCCTCGTCGACTGCGTCGACTCGGCGTACTGAGTACTGGGTACTGACTACCGAGTACTCGATGGATTGCGTCGATGCGAGTCGCCAGTCTCCAGTCTC
>JBPEXB010000051.1:0-1546 GCA_052032125.1 Acidimicrobiia bacterium | reverse complement strand
TGTACCGGACCTCGCGGTTCGTCTCCAAGGTCCAGATCGTGACGTTCAAGGACGTCAACGTCGAGGAGCTGCCCAAGGCCGACCTCGACCTCGAGGCGTTCCGCAAGAAGACCTGAGCGTGCCGTGACCGCTGCCCGTCAGAAGCTCGGCGCCCACGGTGAACGGCGGGCCGCCCGTCGGTACGAGGACGCCGGCTACGAGGTGGTCGCCCGCAACTGGCGGTGCAACGACGGCGAGCTCGACCTGGTGCTCCGGCGCGACGACGTCCTCGTGTTCGCCGAGGTGAAGACCCGCTCCTCCGACCGCTTCGGCGTGCCCGCCGAGGCCGTCACGCCCGCCAAGCAACGGCGCATCCGTCGGCTCGCCGGCCGCTTCTGCGCCGACACGGGCGAGCGGGCGAGGGTGCTTCGGTTCGACGTGGTCTCCGTCCTGCGAGGACAGGTCGAGATCCTCGAGGACTGCTTCTAGCTCAACCGAAGAAGGCCCAGAGCAGGAGTAGCAGGGCGACCGCGAGGCCGGCGACGACGAAGACGACGTCACTGTCACGGCGCTTCTGGGGACGGTTCGGGTCGAAGCCCATGGCCCATGAGTATCGTCCGATCGATGGACGAGCTGCAGATCGAACGGGACGGGGCGATCGTCACCGTCACCCTCAACCGCCCCGAGAAGAAGAACGCCGTCATCGCCCCCATGTGGGTCGAGCTGGGCGACACCTTCGACCGGATCGCCCGCGACCCGTCCGTCCGCGCCGTCGTGGTGACCGGCGCCGGGGGCGACTTCTGCTCCGGCGCCGACCTCTGGGCGCCGCCCGGTGACGAGGAACCGCCGCACCAGCTCACGGCCATGCGCACCGTCGCCCGAGCGATCCAGACGTTGCACGACCTGCCCCAGCCGACGATCGCCAAGGTGCCCGGCGTCGCGGCCGGTGCCGGCTGCTCGCTGGCGCTCGCCTGCGACCTGATCGTGGCGTCGGACGCCGCCCGGTTCTCCGAGATCTTCGCCAAGCGTGGCCTCGCCCTCGACGGCGGCTCGTCATGGCTCCTGCCGCGCATGGTCGGTCTGCACAAGGCCAAGGAGCTGACCTTCTTCGCCGACATCCTCTCGGCGGCCGATGCCGCCGAGTTCGGGCTGGTCAACCGGGTCGTCCCGGCCGCAGAGCTCGACGCGTTCGTCGACGACTGGGCGGCACGTCTCGCCGCCGGGCCACCGATCGCGTTGAGCCTCAGCAAGAAGATGCTCAACAACGCGACCCACGTGACCCTGCAGCAGGCGCTCGAGGACGAGGCCCGTTCGCAGTCGGTCACGCTGGCGTCCGACGACACCACCGATGCGTTCAAGGCGTTCGTCGAGAAGCGGGAGCCGAACTTCCGGGGTCGGTGACCCCGTGACCCGGTGACCCCGACCCGGTGACACTGTCACCCCTCGTGTCCTAGGGTGATCCACAGCCGGTCTCCGGCTCGCTCGATGCGTCGGCGCACGACCGTCCCCACCGCCCCGAAGGGCTGTTCCAGGGAGACGTGCCGTGCTCGCCATCATCCAGTCCGCC
>JBPEXB010000509.1:0-13426 GCA_052032125.1 Acidimicrobiia bacterium | reverse complement strand
GCCCGATGCACGTCTCGCTGCATCGTGTCCATCACGCAGCCGGTGAACAGGTAGACGTCGGTCCCGGTGGCCGCCAGCGGCTCCTGGCGGAGGGGGATCGTGCCCGAGATACCCAGTCGCTTGGGCACCAACCGGAGCCGCTGGGCCACCCCGAGGGCCTTGGTGCCCGCTTCCAGCAGACGAGGGTTGGCCAGCGGCGCCATGGCCAGGCGCTGCCAGGTCGGGGTCATCCTCCCCGCCTCGACCAGGGTCTCGCGGGTGCGCTCCATGAGGTGGCCGTACGGCACGCCGGAGGGACAGGCGGGCTCACACCCCCGGCACTGGACGCAGGTGGCGAAGGCGCCGACCACCTCCTCGGTGAGCGGGGCGCCGTGCTCCTGGACCTCGCGCATGAGGGCGATCCGGCCACGGGGCGACATGGTCTCGTCGCCGCTGACCCGATAGGTCGGGCAATGCGGCAGGCACAGGCCGCACTGCACGCAGGTGGCGAGCTCGGTGGCGTCGAGACCGAGATCCATCACTTCCTCCCCGGGTCGCGACCCGGGTTCAGGCGGCCCGTCGGGTCGAACTGCTGCTTGACCCGCCTCGTGAGTGCCTCCAGCTCCGGGGTCAGCGGCCGCGTCGCCGGCGCCTCGTCGGCGAACACGACCCCGAGTCCCACGCAAGCGACGAACCGTCCCCACCCGGCGGCCTCGAGCGTCGTGACGTCGGAGGGGGCGAACGACCAGCGATGAGGAGGCAGTTCCGGCGGTGCCTCCACTTCGGAGAAGTCGCCCACCCCATCGAGCGCCCGGGCTTGCTCGCCGACGTCTCCGGGATGGCCCTCGAGCTGCACCCATGTGGTGGTTCCGTCCCAGAGCACCGCGCTCGGAGCGAGCACCGCGTCGAGGGTCGCCGCGGGATCGGCGCCCTCGGCGCGCAGCCAGAGCGAGACCGGTGGGATCGGGTTGGTGCGCAGGATCACCTCGACCAGCAGCCCGAGGGTCCCGAGCGAGCCGACCAGCAGGCGGGGGAGGTCGAAGCCGCTCACGTTCTTCACGGTCGGACCGCCGCTGCTGACCACCCTCCCCTCGGCCGACACGTAGCGCACCTGCAACGGAGCCGTCTGGAGCCGGCCCCGACCCAACGCCCGGAAATCGTTCTCCCCCACCATCAGCGCCCCGCCGACCGTGCCGCCCCGCTCGGGGAGGGCCGTGCGTTGGCCGGCGGCGGCGAGCGCCTCGTGAAGGTCGGCGACGGAAGTTCCGGCCCGCACCTGGGCGGTCATCTCCTCCGGAACGTGGGACACGATCCCGGCCGGCGCTTCGAGGATGCGGACGCCGTCCTCCGGCAGCCCCCCGACCGACCATCGAGTCCGGTGCCCCTCGACGGCCACCGGTCCCTCGTCACCCACCTCGGCAGCGAAGTCGAGCAGGATCGGGTCGGTGACGGCGAGCGTGGCGCTCACCCCCACACCCCCTCGGGCACCGAACGCAGCGCCTGGATGTCGGCGCAACTGTGGCCGGCCGGCAACACCTTGCCGGGATTGGCACGGCAGCCGGGGTCGAACGCCTGGCGGACCCGATTCTGATGATCGAGATCGTCGTCGGTGAACATGCGACTCATGTAGGCCTGCTTCTCCACCCCGATGCCGTGTTCTCCCGAGAGCACCCCGCCGGCGTCGAGCGAGGCGGTGATGATCTCGGCCCCCGCCGCGTGCACTCGCTCGAGCGCCCCCTCCTCCCGGCGGTCGAAGAGGATCAGCGGGTGCAGATTTCCGTCCCCGGCGTGGAACACGTTCATCACGATGACGTCGTGGCGCTCGGCGATCTCGTAGACCTGAGCCATGACCGCCGCCAGCGCCGAGCGCGGTACCACGGTGTCGTGCAGGTAGTAGTCGGGGGCGATCTGGGCGATCGCCCCGAAGGCCGTCTTGCGCCCCTTCCAGAGGAGCGCCCGCTCGTGCTCGGTGGCTGCCCGGTGCACGTCGACTGCCCGGTTGGCTCGCCCGATCTCCTCGATGCGGCCGGCGTCGATCTCCACACCCTCCGCCAGCCCGTCGACTTCGGCGAGCAGCACTGCGGCGGCGTCACGCGGATAGCCGGCTCCGACGTAGTTCTCGATCGCCACGGTGATGCGCTGATCCATCACCTCCATGGCGGCAGGCACCATGCCGGCGGCGATGACGTCGCTCACGGTCTTGGCGGCGTCGGCGACGCTGTCGAAGGAGAGCAGCAGCGTCCGTACCTCGGGCCGGTTGCGCGTCAAGCGGACGGCCACCTTGGTGGCGATGCCGAGCGTCCCTTCACTCCCCACGAACACCCCGCGCAGGTCCAGCCCTTGCGGCTCGGCGTCGACCCCGCCCAGCACCGTGACCTCGCCGGTCGGCAGCACGACCTCGACCGCCGCCACGTGGGCGTTGGTCACGCCATAGGCGAGGCAGTGGGGCCCGCCCGAGTTGTTGGCGACGTTGCCTCCGATCGTGCACACCTGCTGGCTCGACGGGTCGGGGGCGAAGTGATAGCCGAGGGGCCGCAGAGCCTGGGTGAGATCGAGGTTGATCACACCCGGTTCGACCCAGGCGATGCGGTTGGGAAGGTCGATGTCGAGGATCCGGTTCATGCGCGTGACGGCGACGACGACCGGCACTCCCAGCGGGATGGCGCCACCGGCCAGACCGGTGCCGGCACCCCGCGGCACGATGTTGCGCCCGTGCTGGTTGGCGATCCGCACGATCGCCTGGACCTCGTCCGTCGACTCGGGGTAGCAGACGGGCCCCGACACGCCGCCCGCGTAGACCGAGGCGTCGTGGCTGGAGACCGAGCGGTGGGCGCCGTCGTAGTGGACCCGCTCGGGCGTCAGCGCGCCGCGCAGTGCCCGGACGAACGGATCGTCCGCGCCCGGCACCTTTCTGCGGAGGCTGATGGACCTCGACATGACACCCCGGAGGCTGGCTGCCGCCGCCGGCTAGCGGCGGCGGTACTCCTCATCGGTCACCTTACGTGCCTCCCAGACCGTCGCACCACCGGTCGTCAATGACAGGTGGGTCATCGGGCCGCCGGCCCCGGCGCCATGCCAGTGCACCTGGTTGGGCGGGGTGTGGACCGTGTCGCCGGCGGCGATCTCGACGGTGGTCCCGTCGTCGTCCTGGACGATGCCCGACCCCTCCGTGACGTAGAGGACCTGGCCCTCAGGGTGCCAGTGCCAATCGGTCCTGGCGCCGGCCTCGAAACGCACCGCCAGGGCATTGAGCGGCCCATGGTCGCTGAGCGGGCCGAACTGCACGTGACCGGTGAAGTGCTCCTCGGGTGCCTGCTCCCAGGCAATGTCGTCCGACCGGCGATGCTCCATGGCGCTCCTCAGGAGGGTGAGGCGTGGAGCCTATTGGAGGTCGCGGACGTAGCGCACCTCGGTGATCTCCGAGCCCCCGAAGTCCTCCGTCTTGGTGCGTCCGTCGTGGCGCCACCCATCGGCCTCGTAGAAGCGCCGCGCCCGCTCGTTGCTGTCGAGCACCCACAGCTCGACTCGGTCGTGTCCGATCGTGGCCAGCACCGACCGGGCGGCGGCGATGAGTGGCCGGCCGTGCCCGTGGCCGATCAGATCCGGCTCCACGTAGATGGCGTAGATCTCGCCCGTCTCGACCACATCCTCCGAGCGGGCGGGCCCCACGTCGCAATACCCGACCAGGCGCCCGGCAGAGGTCGTCACGAGATGGGCGACCCCGGGCAGCGGATCGCCGTAGCGGCGAGACCGCCACTCCGACCACTCCTCGGGGACCATCGCGTCGAGGAACTCATCGCTCATGGCACCGCGATAGGCATGCTGCCAGCCGCGCACGTTGATCCGGGCGGCGTCGAGCCAGTCGCTGCGACGGGCGTGGCGGATGACCCTCACCGGCGCGAGGCTATCTGGGGGGCCCGGGCCCTTCCTGCCAATTACCCGAGCCGGCGCAACCGAAAGACCCGGATGTCGCGTCCGGTGACCATCCGCCGGTAGTCCTCCCAGTTGGGGAGATGGCGGACGAGGGTCGGCCAGTGGCTGGCCAGGTCGTCGCCCTCCAGCCGCTCGGCTCGAACCGAGCCAGACCACGACGATGTGACCACCTCGGCATCCGGATGGGCGAGCAGGTTGGTCGACCATGCCGGATGGTGCTCTCTCCCCCAGTTGCTGGCCACGACCAGGAAGTCACCTTCGTCTTCGTAGTAGGCGAGGGGCACCGTGCGCGGCAAGCCACTCGACGCTCCGGTCGCCGTGAGGTTGAGCATGGGGAGAGCGTTCGACGCCGAGGCGGGACTGGTGAGGGAGCGGCCCGTCCTGGAGATCAGCGCCCGGTCGAGCTTCGTGAGCACCTTGGGGCCGACGAACCGCTGGAACCACCGATGGCTCGCCAGAAACAGTCCAAAGCGTCGCCATGCCGCCGTCAACCAGGCCATGGATCGATCGTACCGTCAGGCCGTGCGGGTGGCCTGCTCGCCCGCACCCAACACCTCGACCAGAGCCTCGGCCACCGCCGGCGCCGCTTCGACGTCGAGCGCGGCGGTCGTGATGCGGATGCCGGGCGCCGACCGCAGTCGGAAGCGGTCGCCGCTCCGCACCGCATAGCCGCGTCCCCGCATGCCGGCCACGACCGCCTGTTCGTCGGGCACCGGCACCCACACGTTCAGACCCGACTCCGCGTGCGCTGCCACGCCCCCGCTCGCCAGCGCGGTGAGGAGGGCGTCCCGTCGCTGCCGGTAGGCGTCCGCTGCGAGCGCCAGCGTGTCGGCCACCGCTCGATCGTCCATCATCGCCGCCACGGTCTGCTGCAGGAGGTGGCTGACCCAGCCCGGACCGAGGCGCTGGCGTCCCTCGACCCGCCGGATCGTGAGCTCGTCGGCGGCCAGCACGGCGATCCGCAGATCGGGACCGTAGGTCTTGGCCATCGAGCGAATGACCGCCCACCGCTCCCGACCTTCCGCCGCCACGGTCCGGTAGGGAGAGCCGGTCAGTACGCCCGCATAGTCGTCCTCGATGACGAGCACCTCGGGGGACGCAGCCAGGACGGTCTGCAGCTCGGCGGCCCGTTCGGCGGTCACGGCCGCCCCGAACGGGTTCTGCCCGCGCGGGGTGTGGACTACGGCCTCGACGCCGGAGGCGAGGGCGGATCGCAGCGCCTCGGGGTCCATCCCGTGGTCGTCGATCCTCACCGGGACCGGGATGAGGCCCATCGCCCCGACCAGGTCGATGACGGAGTGGAACGCAGGGTCCTCGAGTGCGATGCGATCGCCGGGCCTGGTATGGACGCCGAGAATCCGCTCGAGGCCATCGAGTGCCCCTGACACCACGCTGAGATGTCCGATGGGAACACCGTCGGCGGCGAGGCCCTCCCCGGCCAGCCGGGCCAGGTCGAGGTCCATCGGGGCGTCGCCGTAGAGGATCGGCGTGTCCGGAGCCTCGATCGAAGGCAGCGCCGGGAGGAGGCGGGGATCGGGATTCCCGCGGGCGAGGTCGACCAGCCCGGCGGTGGTCACCGGCTCGGCAGGCGCGGCCACCGGGGGACGGCTGGCGACGAACGTGCCGCTCCTCCCCTTCCCAACGACGAAGCCTCGCTCGCCGAGGCGCCGGTAGGCCGCCGCCACGGTGTTGGGCGCCAGCGACAACTCGGCCGCCAGCGTCCTGACCGGGGGAAGGCGGTGGCCGGGCTGCAGCAGGCCGTCGGCCACCTGGCGCTCGATGTCGTCGACCAGCTCCGCTGCCGTGCGTCCGCGCATCGAGCCCTCCTTGGCTAAGATTGACGCAGTACAGATCATACTATGTACTGATACAAACTGCTCCAACGAGCACCGATCACACCGTCTGCTGCGAAGGATCCCGACCATGAGCTCACCGCCCTCGTCACGCACCACGCTCAAGCGGCTGCCCGAGCGCGGCGCCTACGACCGGGAGACCATTCACGCCATCCTCGACGAGGGCTACCTGTGCCACGTGGGCATCGTCGAGGACGGGGCGCCGATCGTGATCCCGACCCTCTATGCCCGCGACGGCGACTCGATCCTCTTCCACGGGTCACCGGCCAGCCGGACCCTCCGCACCGCCAAGCACGAGGGCGTCGAGGTCTGCCTGACCGTCACGCTGGTCGACGGCATCGTCCTGGCGCGATCGGGCTTCCACCACTCGATGAACTACCGATCGGTCGTGGTCCTCGGCGACGCCCAGCCGATCACCGACGACGCCGAGCGAGACGCGGCGCTCGACCACCTCCTCGACGTGCTGGTGCCAGGACAGCGTGACGTCATCCGCCCGATGACCCGCAACGAGGCCAAGGGAACGACCGTCCTGCGCCTGCCACTGGACGAGGCGAGCGCCAAGGTGCGCACCGGGCCTCCGAAGGACGAGCCCGAGGATTACGAGCTCCCCATCTGGGCGGGCGTGCTGCCCATCGTCACCTCGTATGGACCGCCCATCCCCGACCCCGACCTCACCCACGACGTGGCGGTGCCGGCGCACATCGCCGGCTATTCGCGTACCGGAGCCTCACGATGACCGATCCATGGCCGGAGCCAGACGAGGTCGCCGCTCACTACGCCCGGCGCCTCCGTCTGGAGACCGACTGTGCGGACGTCGGCGCTCGCCTGGCGTCCGGCGATGCCGGCTTCGAGCTGCTCGATGTGCGGTCAGCCGACGCTTTCGCGGCCGGCCATGTCCCGGGCGCCCGGCACCTGCATCACTCGGAAATGACCGCCGAGCGACTGGCAGAGTTCCCGGCCGGGACGCGATTCGTCGTCTACTGCTGGGGTCCCCACTGCAACGGCGCCACCAAGGGCGCCGCCCGGCTGGGGTCACTGGGCTTCACCGCCAAGGAGATGCTGGGTGGCGTGTGGGGCTGGGAGCAAGAGGGCTTCGAGCTGGAGCAGGGCGCATGAAGGTCCCCGTGACCACGACCTACGAGCCGCGCCGGGTGGCGGTGCTCGACCGGGTCGGAAACGAGGATTGGCAGCTCAAGGCCTACTGGATGTCGCCCGACGGAAGCGAGCCGGATCACCAGGTCGTCGGCGACGCCGCCGAGGCGGCCCTCGCCGTCCTCGAAGCGGAGGACGGATATGGCGCCGGCTTCCTCATCGTGCATCGAGGGGTGATCGCCGACTGGATCGTCCTCGGATGGTGGACGGACGAGGACATCCTCCGGCGCCGGGTGCTCGTCCACGACGGCTCCGGGGTGGTCGACCGCAGCGACGAGCACTTCCTGGCCTGTGTGTGGGAGCTCTCGGTGGTCGACTGGGAGCGCAAGGCGTGGATCAACACGGTGCTGCGCCATCCCGAGAACGCCGACACCGAGCGCTACCTCGCCGCCCTCTACCCGAGCGAGTTCTGCTGATCAGCCGAGCAGGTCGTGCTCGACCAGGAGATCGGCAGCCGCCTCGATGGTCTCGTATGGCATCTGCGCCCGTCGGGCGATCGCCCGCAGGTCGCGGCGCCCATCGGAGAGGTTGAGCACCCACAGCATCGCCAGCTGCAGATCGGGGATGGTCGAGCCACCCACGGCGTCGTAGATCCCCCGCCTGCCGAGTTGCGGCTCCCCGAAGGGTGCCCGGTTGCGCAGCACCCGCGCCTCGTCGACGCGCCGCACGACCGCCCCGATCACCTCGATCGCCTGCTCGATCTGGGCGCGGTCGACCAGATCGAGGTTGTCACCCGACGTGTGATATTCGGGCGTCTGGCCGTGGATGGCGCGCATGAACGAGCCCACCGGAGCCCTGAAGCCAGGACTGTTGTACTGGCGCTCGTCGTAGCCGAACGGGTAGAAGTCGATCACCCGGTGGTCGACACCCGACTCCTCGAGCACCGACTCCGCAGCCGCATCGATCGTCAGGTCGCCGTCGACGGTCCGCTTGTAGGTGAGCGGTGCCGTGTCACCCAATGATGTCAGCGTCAACCCGGCCGTCATGCGGGGCACCCGGTCCTGGTTGCGGGCCAGCCAGGTGATGGCGCCGACGGTGGCCGGGGCGAACACGAAACGGACCGTGTGGTGGAGTTCCGCGCCCGCCAGGCGCCCGGCGAGATCGACCGACGCCGCCAGCCCGGACAGGTTCTCGTTGGCGAGCGACGGATGGCAGATGTGGGCCGACACCAGGATCTCGCGATCGGACCGTCCCGGGATGACATGCTCGCCGTACGTCAGCGACCCGGGCGCCAGGGTCGAGTCGATCAGCACCTCGTAGACGCCGTCCTCGAGCGCCTGGCGCGTGTCGTGACGCAGGCAGAACCCCCAGGCTTCCGTGTAGTAGCTGTTCACGAACGGCACGAGCTCGGGCCGATCTGGCAGCGAGTGGAGGTGCGGCTGGAGGTCGTCGAGCGAGAGACTGGCCCGGATCGGGGTGCTGTAGCCGACCACGTGCAGGTTGGAGTCGGCGAAGTCGACGACCACCTGACCGGCCGGGTCCTTGATCCAGGCCTCACGGATGTTCCACTCGGGCGGAACCGTCCAGTCGAGGATCTGGGTGCCGCTCGGCACCTCGTGCACGTCGATGTCGATGTGCTCGCCCATGATGGACAGTGTCTCGCGAACCCCGTCGCCGGTGATGCTGCGGGTGATCGGGTAGAGGCGCTCGATGAGCGCCATGAGGTCCACTGTCATGGCCGATCAGGTTACGGCAGCGCCGGCACCAAACCCCGTCAGCCCACCGGTGCCAGGAACGCCGCGTCGTAGGCGCCGCCCGTGATCTGGTTGAGCGCCGCCAGGAGCAACCCGATGCGATCCGACGAGCCCACGCCTTCGGTTGCTGCGAAGTCGGACGGGGCGCTGGCCGCCACCACGTTGCCGTCGACCAACCAGTCAGGGCCGGATCGGAACACACCGGCCGCCGCAGTGGACGAAAGGCCCAGGTAGCGGATGCCCGAGGTGGTCTGCCAGGCCAGGTCCTCGGTCGTGGCGGCCAGCTTGACGACGCCTGCCTCCATCGCCAGGCCGAAGATCTCGCCCCCCGGGACATCGGGGATGTCCTCGGGCGCATACGAAGCACGAATGACCAGAGCGAGGAGCGCGTCGGCGAACGCCAGGCCGGCAAAGGTCGACTCGTTCCCGGAGAGGGCGTTCTGGCGGGCGATCTCGACTGCGGGGATCCCGCGACTGTCGTCGATGCGGGTGAGCGAGCCGAGCATCCCGTAGGCGTCCATCCACTCCATGGAGTCCACGGCCCTCAGAAAGCGGCCCCACACCGGCGCCGGGAGGATGCCCATCGCCCCGCCGTCGCGGGGAACCGGCGGCTCCGCCTCGACGAACCCGGTCGGCTCGAGGATGAGCGCAGACGCCGGCGACCCCTCGGCCAGTCCGGTGCGGGCCAGCAGATCGGCATGCCGCTGCGTCTCGGAGAGGATCAGCATCTGGGTGAGGTCCACCTTCCACGCCCCGTCCTCGAGCCGCAGGGTCACGAAGGCACTCCCCTCCACGAGGCCGAACAGCTCGCCCGGCTGCGTCTCGAACCACTCGAGCGAGCCCGAGATCGGCAGGGCCGGGATCTGTCCGAGCGAGGCCAGCTGACGGAACGCCTCGATCCCGTTCACGGGACTGGCGCTGAACCCGCGCAGGACGCCGGCGTAGACGCCGGCGAGCAGCGGTGTGCGATCGAACTCGGCCGGCTCCCCGCTGATCGCCAATGCCGCCACGACGTCGAAGAAGAAGACGGTCTCCGCTGCCAAGAGTTCCCCCGCCACCTCGGTGTCGCCCTCGGACATGGCGATGTTGAAGCGGTCGAGGGCGGCGTCGGCCTCGGGATGCGTGCGGGCTGGTGCCTCGGTGTCGGCGGGCGCCGGGGTGGCGGTCGTGGCGGTCGACGATGCCGCGGCCGCCGGCTCGGACGCCACCGTCGTGCCGGGATCGTCGAATCGGACCTCGCCTGGTGAGCCGGTACAGGCGGCGGCGACGAGGGCGAGTGTCAGTGGGGCGACGAGGCGTCTCACGCTCGGGACATGTCGGGGGCGGGCGCCCCGTGTCACTCGACACCGCCGAGCCAGGTGACGATCTCGCCCATCAGGCGCCGATCGTCACCAAACATCACGTCGTGCGGGGCGCCATCGACCACCACGAGGTCGCCCGACCAGGCCCGCGCCGTGCGCTCTTGTTCGGCCACCGAGAACAGCCGGTCGTCACTCGCAGCCACGACGAGCACCGGTGGCGGGTCGTCCACCCGGGCCGGCTTGGGGAGGGCGAAGAACATCATGTCGAGGTAGGTGCGAAAGGACTCGTCCTGGAGGTGTTGGTGGAGCCAGGAAGCCCGCGGGTGGGACGCGTCGGAGAGCAACATGTCCCCGGCGAGGGCGGGCGTCGACACGACCGGCCACAGGTGCAGACCGCCCAGCACCTTCAGGTACTGCATGGGGTGACGGCGGGCGAACCGGAGCGTGGCGCGCAGCGTGCCGGAGATCGGCACGGTTGCCAGGAGCACCGCCGCTCGAGGGCGCATCACCTCGAGGGCTTTCTGCACCAGGTAGCCGCCCATGGAGTGCCCCACGAGGACCACGTCGTCGAAACGGCCCGCCACCTCGACGACGTCCTCGACGAAGCGATCGTGTCCTGTCCAACGCAGCGAGCCGGGACTCGGCGATGAACCGTGATGGCGCAGGCTCAGCGCGTGGGCGTCGAACCCCGCCTCCGCGGCCAGATCCAGCATCCCGTCTGCCCAACACCAGGCGCCGTGCCAGGCACCATGCACGAACAGCATCGTGCCCCGGCTGGTGCCGTGCGGCGGGCGGCTGACGACCTCGAGCCCCTCCATCAGCCCACGCTACCGACTCCGGACTAGCCCCTGCGGGTCGGTGACCAATGGCGCGCCGAACCGGGGACTCCTTTGGCATAGTGGCGTTCCTACTACCCAGGGCTTCGGCGCCGTCTCCGGAGGGCGCCGAAGACCAGGTTTCATCTGAGCCAGCTCTTGGCGGAGCGCAGGAACCCCCGATCCCCAGGGGGTTCCTGCGCGCCCGCCTGCACAACCGGGGCTTGACAAATGATCGGTATATCCCGATCATTCGAAAATGGCCGACCATTCGACCGTCACCCGTCCCGACTACGACCTCGCCGACGAGCTCGAGGTCACGTCCGAGGCGGCCCTCAAAGCGCTGGCCGACCCGACGCGCAGCACGATCATCTCGCTCCTGGAGGAACGCGCCGCCTCGGTCGGACAGCTCGCAACGGCGCTCGACAAGCCCAAGGGCTCGGTCGATCACCACGTGAAGGTGCTCGAGGCTGCCGGGCTGGTGAAGGTGGTCCGCACCCGCAAGGTGCGAGCGATCACCGAGCGGTTCTACGGCCGGACAGCCCGGTGGTTCCTGATGACCGGGCTCAAGGACACGTCGCTCGCCCCCGACTTCGCGGTGCAGCAGGCGTTCGCCTCCTTGCGGCGCGATGAGGCGTTGCCCGGCACGGCCACCGCGCGCTACGCCCGCATACCGGCGGCGAGAGCCGCCGAGTACCGGGACGAGCTCGTCGCGTTGATCGATCGATTCAAGGACGAGGAGGCCGAGGGCGACACCGTGTACGCCATGGTCGTCGGCCTCTTCCCCACCGACCGGCCGTTCCTTTCACCCGCAGAGCCCACCACCCACCCGGACCTTTCACCCGCAGACCGGGAGGACGCGCGATGAGCACCCGGCCCCTCGGCGCCAACTACACCAAGCTGTGGTTCGCCAGCGTGATCTCCAACTTCGGCGACGGGCTGGCCACCGTCGCCTATCCATGGCTGGCGTCGTCGGTGACCCGATCACCGATCCACCTGGCCGGGATCGTGCTCGCCACCCGGCTCCCGTGGGCGCTGTTCGCGTTGCCGGCGGGCGTGATCACCGACCGTCTCGACCGGCGCCGCCTGATCGGATGGATGGACACCTTCCGGTTCGGAGTGACGCTGGCGGTCGCCCTCATCGTCGGGCTCGGCGCGTCGGGCTTCCCCGATCCGGCCGCCCTGGCCTCAGGAGAAGCCTCCGAGCCCGAGCGGGCGGCCTTCTACCTGGTCGTCCTCTACACATCGGCGCTGCTCTTCGGCATGGCGGAGGTGCTGCGCGACAACGCCGCCCAGACCCTCATGCCGTCGATCGTCGAGAAGGACCAACTCGAGAAGGCCAACGGGCGGCTGTGGGGAGCCGAGATGGTGATGAACTCGTTCGTGGGCCCGCCGGCGGCCGGCTTGCTGATCGCCGTGACGCTGGCCCTGCCGTTCTACGTCGATGCCGCCACCTTCCTGCTGTCGGCGGTGCTCATCTTCGCGATCGCCGGTGACTTCCGACCGCGAGGTGCCGACGGCACCGCACTGATCGCCTCATCGAAGATCGACTGGTGGGGCGAGATCAAGCTCGGTGTGACCTGGCTGTGGCGGCACCGGCTCCTCCGGTCGCTGGCGATCATCCTCGGAACGCTGAACGCCATCACGATGGTGGGCTTTGCGACTTACGTCTTCTTCGCCCAAGAGATTCTCGGTCTGGACGCATCCCAGTTCGGGCTGCTGATGACCGCAGGGGCGGCCGGTGGCGTGCTCGGCTCGGTCACCGCCTCCAAGATCTCGAAGCGGTTGGGCTCGGGCACCAGCCTGTTCGTCTCGATCGTCGTGATCATGCTGCAATTCCTCGTGACCGGCGTGACGTCCTCGGCGATCGTCGTATGGGTGGCCTTCCTGCTCGGCACGATGTGGGCGGTGGTGTGGAACGTGATCACCGTCTCGCTCCGCCAGCAGATCATTCCCGACGACCTGCTCGGGCGGGTCAACAGCGTGTACCGCTTCTTCGCCTGGGGGATGATGCCGATCGGCGCGGCGCTCGGAGGGGCCATCGTGGCCGTCACCGAGACGGTCGCCAACCGGGAGCTCGCCCTGCGGATGCCCTTCTTCGTCGGCGCAGCGGTGATGCTGGTGATCTTCTTCGCAGCGCTCCCCCGCTTGAACACCACGCAGCTCGAGGCCGCCCGCGAGGCGGCCGCAGGCACGCCGGCGAGCGAGGCCGCACCGTCGGACTGAACCTCCGTCCGGCCTTGACGTCACTGCGTTCTGGCCGACAGGGACCCCCATGCGTTCTCCGCCGCCGGACACGTCTCGGACCCGCGCGCCTCGGCGCACCGTCGCCATGGTCGCCGGGGCAGGGATCGCGGTGCTGGTCCTGGCCGCCGCAGCCATCACCGCGGCCAACTTCGCGTCGCAACGCATCGCCCGCAACGCCAGCCAGCTCCACTCGACCAACTCGATCCTCGGCGGCATGTCGGTGGCCAGGGTGGCCGTCCTCCAGGCGGTGGTGTTCGGCATCCAGGTCGACGTCGGCGTCGCCGATCCCGAGGCCCTCGAGGTCGCCGCGGCCGAGGCGCGCTCGACGGTGGCCGCGCTGCGAGACGCCGTGGACGCCCGGCCGGCCGACGCACCGCTCGGTGACCTCTCCACGCCCATCGACGAGTTCCTCACCAGGTCGGATGGGATCCTCGCGGCCCTGACCGCCGGCC
>JBPEXB010000508.1:0-2209 GCA_052032125.1 Acidimicrobiia bacterium | reverse complement strand
CCAGCACCAGCACGCTGTGCCCATCCGGGAAGATGAACTCGTCGTACTGCGGCTTGATCTGTCGCCGGGTGACACCCTCCATCGTCTGGAGACCGGCCATGTCGATCTCGTTGTCGAAGTGACCGATGTTGCCGACGATCGCCTTGTCCTTCATCCGGGCCATGTGGTCGACCGTGATGATGTCCTTGTTGCCGGTGGCGGTGATGAAGATGTCAGCGGTCTCGACCATGTTCTCCACGGTGTTGACCTCGTAACCCTCCATCGTGGCCTGCAGGGCGCAGATCGGGTCGATCTCTGCGACCACCACCCGGCAGCCCTGGCCGCGCAACGACTGGGCGGACCCCTTGCCGACCTCGCCGAAGCCGGCCACGACCGCCACCTTGCCGCCCAGCATCACGTCAGTGGCCCGGTTGAGGCCGTCGATGAGGCTGTGGCGGCAGCCGTAGATGTTGTCGAACTTGGATTTCGTGACCGAGTCGTTGACGTTGATGGCCGGGAACAGCAGCTCGCCCATCTCCATCATCTGATAGAGCCGGTGCACACCGGTGGTGGTCTCTTCGCTGACCCCGCGGATGCCCTCGGCCATGCGGATGAAGTAGTCGTTGTCCTCCGCCAGCGTCGAGCGGATCAGCTCGAGGATGACCCCCCACTCCTCCGGCTCGCTGTCCGGATCGTGGGACGGCACCGCGCCGAGGCGTCCGTACTCGGCGCCCTTGTGGACGAGCAGCGTGGCGTCGCCACCGTCGTCGACGATCAGGGTGGGGCCGTCGTGGCCCTCCCAGCGCAGCATCTGGTCGGTGCACCACCAGTACTCCTCGAGCGTCTCACCCTTCCAGGCGAACACCGGGATGCCCTTGGGATCCTCGGGGGTGCCTCCGTCCTCGGGCCGACCCACGACCACGGCCGCCGCCGCCTCGTCCTGGGTCGAGAAGATGTTGCAGGAGGCCCAGCGCACCTCGGCCCCGAGCGCCGCCAGCGTCTCGATGAGCACGGCCGTCTGCACGGTCATGTGCAGGCTCCCGGAGATCCGGGCCCCGGCCAGCGGCTGCTCATCGGCGTAGCGCTCGCGCAGCGCCATGAGGCCGGGCATCTCGTGCTCGGCGAGTTCGATCTGCATGCGACCGTCGTGGGCCATGCCCAGGTCGCGCACCTTGAAGTCGATGGCCATGCCGGCCGTGGATTCCATCATGTGTGCTCCTTGTCTCGTTCTGGTTCAGCGCCGACGCGCAGCGGCGGTGAACAAACTCGGTCCGCGGGCCTCGGGGTCGCCGGGCAGCGCCCGCACCACGACCCGGGTGAACCCGGACTCTTCCAGCACCGACGCCATCAGCTCCGGTGCGAATCCTTGCCAGACGTGTCCCATGGCGGCGGCCAACGCCTCGTCCTCGTGGGCTTGCATGTCGACGATCAACAGCGGCGCACCCGGGCGCAGTACGCGGGCCGCCTCGGCGATCACGGCCGAGGGCGTGGCGACGTGGTGGAGGACGAGGAACAGCGTGGCGGCGTCGAGAGAGCCATCGTCGAGCGGAAGGGCTTCGAGGGCTCCGCGTCGCAACTCGACGTTGTCGAGGTGACGGGTCGTGGCGGCAGCGGCGTCGAGCATCTCGGCGGAGGCGTCGACACCGATGACGTTGGCGACGAAGGGCGACAGCGTGGCCGACAGGTTCCCGGCGCCACACCCGAGATCGCCGATGGTCCACTCGGGATCGAGCAGGCCGAGCAGCCCGAGCAGATCGAAGCGAGGACCGTAGAGGTCACGCCGGACCTCGGACCAGGCCTGACCGGTGGCGGCGAAGTACGCGGCCGAGGCGCCGGTGCGACGAGCGAGCACTGATTCGCGCCGCCGACGGTCAGCGGCGGTGACCGGCTGCCCGGCGAGGTCGGACCCGACCAGGTCCCACAACTGCTGCTCGACGTCGGTGAGGGTGCCCGCGCCGTAGAAGTGGCGGGTGCCGTCACGTCGCTTGGTCACCCAGCCTTGATCGCTCAGCACCTTGAGATGCCGGCTGACCGTGGACTGCGGCAGGTCGAGCACCTCGCACAGCTCGGTGACCGTCAGCTCGTGATCCTCCAGCGCCAGCAGCAGCCGGGCTCGCGTCGGGTCCGACAGCGCCGAGAGGTGATCGAGGATCGAAGTGGGAGCAGTGAGGGTCATCTATATATCCGGATAGACGGATGATACCAGAGAGCGCCGATCCGCGCAACGGCG
>JBPEXB010000507.1:0-3560 GCA_052032125.1 Acidimicrobiia bacterium | reverse complement strand
TGATAGGCGATGTCGAGGTCGCCGCTCCTGGCGTAGTGAGTGACCGGCTGCACCGGCCGAGCCTACCGACGGCCTGGTGCGGGTCTCAGGCTCGGCGAGAGAACATCGCCGCCGCCGCTCCCCCGGCGTGGCGAGGCCGGTAGCGCTTCGTCGAGCGCACTGACACGATGGTGACTGCCAGCACGACGATCGCCACCTGGACCGCCCGTATCGCAGCTGCGGCCAGGGCTGCTCCCAGCCGGGCCGCCCCGTCCTGAAGCTCGCCGGCCGCCACCAATCCGGGTGCCACCAGATCGCGGACCTCGGCCGGTGCCGCATCCTCGAGCAGCCCTTGCACGTGCGGCGACGCTGCCGCGGGAGGTTGGGACACCGGCATCGGCACGACCCGGGTGACCGCCACCTCGTCTCGCACGGGTTCGAGCGAGACCCATTGGGCGATCGACGGGCCGGCCACGTACACCAGCGAGAAGACGGTCAGGGCGATGCGCAGCGCCAGGTTCGGTTGCAGCACCACCCGGCGGATCCGACTGCGGACGAGCGATCCTGCGGTCGTCGGGTTCAGCATGCCCGGGTCCCCCACCGGGTGTCGGACAGGTTGGCGATGGCGATCGGCAGCTGCCACACCAGCACCCCGGTGTAGAAGAAGGCAAAGGCGATGCCGTACTTCCAGAGCGGGTCCGGCCGGTACATGCGGTAGAAGAGGGCATAGACCATCGACATCGCCAGCAACCCGAGCAGGTAGTAGTACGGGAACGCCCAGAACGACAGGGGCCTGATGAAGATCGCCCGCAGGATCACGTGGGGCGCCATCAGCGTGAGGACGATCGAGGCGTAGAACGACGCCGTGTTGACGGGGTGGCCCTTCCACATGAACTTGGCAGCGGCCAGCGACTCACGGATCCAGCTCTTCTTCCAGCGCAGCTGCTGGCGGAGGAACACCCGCATTCGCTCCGGCACCATGGTCTTGGCCCGGGCGTCGGGTGCGTAGAGCACGGTCCACTCCCACTTGAGGACGTGGTTGGTCAGCGACCGATCGTCGCCGTAGGTGCTCTTGGTGCCCAGGAAGCTCTGCTCGAGCCACTCGGGCATCGCCTGCTCGGCGGCTTCGCGCCGGTACGCAGAGAAGGCCCCCGAGCAACACGTGACCGCCCCGTACCGGGCCTCGGCGGCCTTCACCACGTTGAAGGCGACGAAGTACCGGACCGCCTGCATCTTGGTGAGCACGTTGACGTGCTTGTTGTCGACGTCGGCGATGCCCGACACCGCCCCGACCTCCGGATAGGCGAAGTACTGGGTGATCCGCCGGATGGCGTTCGGAGCCACGCGGCTGTCCGAGTCGATGAAGACGATCACCTCGCCTCGACCGTCGATGATGCCGGTCGCCATGGCTTCGCGCTTGCCGAGGTTCTGGGGGAAGATGATCGCCCGGACGTTGTCCAGCTCGTCCTGCATCCGCAGCATGATCTCGGCCGTGCCGTCGGTGGAACCGTCGTCGATGGCGATGATCTCCAGCTGCTCGGCGGGGTAGTCGGAGGCGGCCGCCGCCCGAATGGTCCGCTCGATCACGTCTTCCTCGTTCATCGCCGGGATCACCACGGTGACCGCCGGGAGGATCTCGGGGCGGGGGTCGCTCATGGTCGGCGGGGTGTACTGCATCGCCAGCACGAACCGGCTGAGCAGGTAGGTGGCGACCAGCGTGGAGTAGCCGACCCAGATGGGATCGGAGATCAGGTGTTGGAGGTCGAAGAGCTTGTACAGCACGACGCCGACCACGATCGCCATCAGCATCGGTAGGACGAACAGGTAGCGGAAGAGAGAGTCGCGAAGGTCGCGACGATGCCGGCCTCTGCCGGATCCATTCCCCCACCGAGTTGCACTGAGGTCGCGGGACGCTTGGGGGTCCCGCGATGCGACGGTTCGCACCGTGCAGCCCCCCAATCACTGCCCACTATGTCTGACTCTTAAGAATCGACCACGCAAAGTGGCCGCTTGAGCAGGGATTTCGAGATTCTGCTGGAGGAATCTGCCACACACCGTGACAGATGGCAGCTACCTGCCGCTGGGCACCAACTCCAGCCAGTCCAACCGGGTCCCGTCCTCGCGCAGCAGGATCTCCACGGTGTGGTTGCCCGGCTGCAGATCGAGCACCATGGGGTCGGCCGCCGCCATGCCGACCATGTCGGTGTCGTAGGTCGTGTTCATCGCTGTGTCCCAGCGGCCGTGGGTGACGCCGTTCACCTTGACCCAGAACGAGTCGTTGGTGCCGGCGTCCGCCCAGACCCCGGCCTGCAGTGCGTACTGACCTGCAGTACCCACCCGGAAACAGAACTCGACCTTGGTGTCCTCCGACGGGCTCCACGACGAACCGCTGCCGTCGGGCGCGTGGACGTATTCGCCATTGGAGGCGTTGTCGTCCTCTCCGACGTCGAAGCCGGTCACCTGAGCGTCCTCGGCTTCCATGCGGCCCGTGGTGCACTCCCGCGGTCGGATGATCTCGAGCCGGATGCGGTCCAGACGGGTGCCGTCCTCGCGGGCATAGACGGTGACGTGGTGGTCCCCGGGCTCCAGCCAGATCTCCACCGGGTCGTCGTTCAGGTAGTCGTTGACGAGATCCGACCGGAAACGGTTGGACTGGCGGACGAACCAGGTCCACACGTCGCCCCCGTCGACCTGAACGAAGAAGGAGTCGCTCGTGTTGGAGTCGGCTCGCGTCCGGCCGTTGATGCGGTAGAGACCGGCCTCCGACACGGTGAAGCAGTAGGTGGCGGAGTAGCTCGGGTCCGGGAACCAGTGTGAGCCCTGGCCCTCGGGCACGCTGATGTAGCGGCTCGACACGGACATGCCGATCACCGTCCCGTCCTCGGCCTGGTACCAACCGGTCTGGCAGGCGGGCGCCGGCGGCGGCTGCACCTCGACGAACTGGATCGTGTCGAGCCGAGCCCCGTCCTCACGCAGGTACACCTCGACCGTGTGATCGCCGGCGGCCAGCTCCCACACCGTGGGGTCGGCCATCAGATGGGCACTGACCAGGTCTGCGGAGTAGTCCACGTGATGGGCGATGTCCCATCGCCCGGTGCCCGCCATCACCCCGTCGACGGCGACGAAGAACGAGTCGTTCGTGCCGTCGGTCGCCCACACTCCGCCCTCGAGGGTGTACAGGCCGTCGGCGGGGACGGTCAGGCAGTACTCGGCGCGGTAGGCGGTCGAGGGCGCCCACCGGCTGCCCTCGCCGTCGGCCTGGTGCAGGTACGACCCACCGCTGGCGCGGGTGTCGCTGCCGACGGTGAACCCGTAGAGGATGCCGGACTCGGCCTCCTGCATCCCGGCCGTGCACACGGGGCTCTGGGCCATCAGGTTCGGGGCGATCGCCAGCAGGAGCGCAAAGGCTGCGGCCGCGAGACCGGCCAGGGCGAGTCCCCGGACGGTGGTGGTGAACGGATTGGAATGGGAACGGCTCGGGAGCCGCATCTGACCCCCATGCACGTTGTTGCACCAAGAATCGACACTCAGTGCGCGAAACTTGACGCGAAACCCCTGGAAATGCCACCCAGGGTGAGATC
>JBPEXB010000506.1:0-2301 GCA_052032125.1 Acidimicrobiia bacterium | reverse complement strand
AGCCAATCCGGACCGGGCGTTCAAGCTCGAGGTCGTGCGCTTCACCCCACCGCGCCAGATGGTGTGGAAAGGCGGGATGCCGTGGGGCCTCTTCACGGGCGAGCGAACCTATACGCTGATCGAGTCGGCGGGCACGACGACCTTCTCGATGCGAGAGGAGTTCTCGGGACCGATGGCTCCACTGATCACGAAGTCCATACCCGACCTCGGTCCGTCGTTCCGCAGGTATGCGACCGGGTTGAAGGCCCTGGCCGAGAGCACGAAGGAGGCTCGATGACCATCTCGTACGAGGGAACGGGCACCAAGGACGACCCCTGGCTGCTGACGACGCCGCCCGGGAAGTCCGAATTCGAGGCCTATCGGGACGAGGAGTCCGATCCGCCGGCGCTCGTCGTACAGGTGAAGTCGACGCAACTCCGCTATCACTTGCGTGCCATCGACGACCTCCACGAGATGCTCAGGGACCATGGCGACTGGATGCCGCTCGGCAACGCCGACGAGCAGAAGGCGGCCGCCGACGGCACGGTCGAGGCGTGGGGCCGCTCACCCGACAACCCGGTCGGGGGCTGGTATGGGCTGAAGAAGGGCCTGCGGGGCCGATTCGGCAACTACCTGCCACCGGTGCTCGAGGCCCTCGGTCTCGCCGAGGTGGAGCACAACGCCCGCAACAACCGCATGCGAGCGATCTGACGACCAGCCGGTACGCTGCCTCCGCATTCCGAGCGGAGGCGACATGCCGCTGCGCACCACCACCATCGGTGCCTTTCCCAAGCCTGCCTACCTCTCGACCCGGGGTTGGTTCAACGACGCCGAGACGCCGCTCGAGCCGGCTGCCGACCGCGTCGAGGAGCTCGACCGGGCAACCACAGAGGTCGTGCGAGCGCAGACGGAGCTGGGCATCGACGTGCCGACTGACGGCGAGATCCGCCGGGAGAACTACGTCCACTACCACCTGCGGCATCTCGACGGGATCGACTTCGACCATCTGACCCGGCGCACGGTCCGCAACGGAGCCTGGACGGCCGACCTGCCGACCGTGGTGGGAGCGATCCGGGCCCGAGAGCATTTCCTGCCGCGCGACTGGTCGGTCGCCCAGGCGGCGACCGACCGCCCGGTGAAGATGACCGTGCCGGGACCGCTGACGATCATGGACACGACGGCCGACGGCCACTACGGCGACGAACGTGCCTGGGGTTTCGACGTGGCAAAGGCGCTCAACGCCGAGGTGCTCGCCCTGATCGAGGCCGGATGCAGGGTCGTCCAGGTGGACGAGCCCGTCTTCGCCCGATACCCGGAGCGAGCGCTGGGTCTCGGGTTCAACCTCCTGGAGGAGGTCCTCGCCGGTGTGCCGACCTCCGTCGAACGGGTCCTCCATGTCTGTTGCGGCTATCCGGACCGGCTCGACAGCACCACCTACGAGAAGGCCGATCCTGGCGTGTACCTGCGGTTGGCCCCGGCCATCGAGGAAGCCTCGATCGACACCGTTTCGCTCGAGGACGCCCATCGCCGCAACGCCCAGGAGCTCTTCGAGGCGCTCGGCTCCACCAGGGTGATCCTGGGGGTGGTCGACGTCGCTTCATCGCGCGTGGAGACGGCTGCCGAGATCCTCGAGCGAGCCGCCGAGGTGGCAGCGGCGGTCGGCGAGGACCGGCTGACACTGGGGCCCGATTGCGGGCTGGCGCTGCTCCCGATCGAACTCGCCACCGCCAAGCTGACGGCGATGGTGAACGCCGCGAGGGCTCGATGAGCGTTCACGCCGCCCGTCTGCTGGTGTTCTCGACCTCGGCGTCGGTGCTGGTGCTCGAGATCCTCGCCGGCCGGCTCCTCGCTCCGTATGTGGGAGTCACGCTGGAGGCCTTCACCGGCATCATCGGGACGATCCTGGCTGCGATCGCCCTCGGCAGCTGGGTGGGCGGCCGGATGGCCGACCGTCGCCGGCCGGCCTCGCTGCTCGGACCGCTGGTCGTCGCCGGAGGCTTGCTCACGCTGCTGGCGCCGCCGATCGCGACCCTGCTCGGACCACCCCTGCGCGGCACCGACCCAGCCGGCATCGTCGTCCTCACCGCTCTGGCGTTCTTCGCGCCGGCGGTCGTCCTGAGCGCCGTGGCCCCCGTGATCGTCAAGATGCAGCTCGACACCCTCGACCGCACAGGTTCGGTCGTGGGCCAGTTCTCGGCGGTTGGGACGTTCGGCGCCCTCTTCGGCACCTTCGTGACCGGTTTCGTCCTGATCGCCGCTTTGCCGACCCGTCCCATCGTGTTCGGGCTGGGCGTGGCGCTGGTGGCGACGGGCATCGCGCTC
>JBPEXB010000505.1:0-3365 GCA_052032125.1 Acidimicrobiia bacterium | reverse complement strand
CACACTCACAGTCGTCGCAGCCCTCCTTGGTGCCGGTCAAGCCGATCTCACCACGAATCACGCTCAGCAGATTCCGTCCGGCGTCGGCCGTGACCGCATACGCGACACCGTTGACGTGCAGCGTGTAGTGCTCGCTCATCGTGCCGCCCCGACACCCTGAGCCCGGTTGACCGGGATGCCGATGGCCTCTCCGGCTGCTCGCCCGCCGGCGGCTTCCACCGCCCGGCGCGCCATCACCCCGACGGTGTGGCGCCGGTACCGGTCGCTGGCCCGCAGATCGGAGATCGGCGCCGCCTGTTCGGAGGCCGCCGCCGCCGCGACCGCTGCCGCCTCGCTCACCGCCACCCCCAGGGCGCCGTCCCCGAGATCCACTTCGACGATCGTGGGGGCGACCGCGGTGAGGGCGACTCGTGCGCTCGCCACGTTGCCGTCGCCGTCCAGGGTCACCGTTGCAGCCGCTCCGACCACGGCGATCTCCATGGCTCGCCGATACTCGAGACGCACGTAGGCGCTCCCGGAACGATCGGGTCTCGCCGGCAGATGCAGCGCCACGCACAGTTCATCGGCGGAGGCACTCGTTCGACCGGGCCCGGTCCAGAGATCGCCGACGCCGACCCGGCGAGCACCACTCGCCGAGCGCAGCTCGGCCTCGGCGTCGAAGATCAGCAGCGGCGCTCCGGTGTCCATCGCCGGCGAACCGTTCATGACGTTGCCGCCGAGCGTCCCGACGTTGCGGGTGGCGGGCGACCCGACGAGCGCGGCGCCGTCGGCGAGCGCGGTGTAGGGCCCCGTCACTGCTGGATCGGACATCAGTCGGGCATGGGTGACACCGGCCCCGATCACGGTCGCACCCTCCGTCACGTCGATCTGTCGGAGCGCCTCGATCCGGTCGATGGCGACCAGCTCGCCCGGCAGCGGCGCCTTGCCCTGCCGGGCACCGACGACCAGGTCGGTGCCACCGGCGATCGGGCGGGCCCCTGCCGCCAGGGCGGACAAGGCGTCGTCCACGGAGACGGCGATGGTCACGCTCATCCGGTACCTCCCATCGCTTCCCAGACCCGCTCGGCCGTCATCGGCATGCGCCGGACCGGTTCACCGAGCAGGGCTGCGATGGCATTGGAGATCGCCGCCGCGGTGGCGACGTTGGGCGCCTCGGCGATCGGCTTGGCGCCGTGGGGTCCCATGCCCGGCGTGTACACCTGGGCGAAGTGGATCGAGATGGGCGGGGCGTCTGCGATCGTCTGGAGCTTGTACTCGAGAAGGCCCGGGTTGCGCTGACGGCCCTCCTCGTCGTAGACCGTGCCCTCGGTGAGCGCCTGGCCGATACCCATCAGCACGCCGCCCTCGACCTGGCCCGACGCCCCCGCCTCGTTGATGATCACACCCGAGTCGTGAGCGGTGCTGACCTCCAGGACCCTCACCACGCCGGTGTCCCGATCGAGCCGGATGCGGACCGCATGGCAGGAGAACTGCGGCGCCGCCCAGCCCGACAACCCCTGGTCGCCGACGCAATCGACGCCCACGGCCGACGGGTACTCGGGCGGCGTGCCCGACCCTCGGCCCAGCAGCATCTCGCCACCGGCGGCGATGCCGGCCAGCTTCTCGATCGTGATGGAGCTGTCCGGCGAACCCGCCACGTGGGCCTTCCCGCCTTCGAGCACGATGTCGGCCGGAGACGCCTCGAGCTCCTCGGCGGCGAGATCCCTGAGCTGGGCGGCGATCTGGCGGGAGGCCTCGACCGTCGCTCTGCCGTTGTTCAAGAGCGTCTGGGAGCCGGTGGCGCCGGTGTCGTAGGGTCCGGCGCTGGTGTCCTGGTACACCAGCTCGAAGTCCTCGGGCTCCATGCCGAGCTCGGCGGCCGCCAGGTGCGGCAGCGTCATCACCGCCCCCGTCCCGCATTCCTGGGCACCGGTGATGATCACACCCTTGCCGTCGCTGTCGATCTTCACGTAGGCGCCGGAGGCCCCGGGGAAGCTGGGCCACCAGCCGATGGCCATGCCGATCGCCTCGTCCTCCGGCAGATCTGTGTCGGCGCCGATGCCGGCGACGGCTGCGTCGATGCACTCCTGGAGGCCGATCTCGTCGTAGACCTGACCGGCGACGCCGGTCGTGCCGGTGTCGACCGACGTCTTCTTCCGGAAGGCCACCGGGTCCATGCCGATGGTTCGGGCGAGCTCGTCGGTGTGCGACTCGAGCGCCCAACACGCCTGTGGAGCCGTCGGGGCGCGCACCGAGCCGGAGGGCTGGTGGTTCGTGTAGATGCTGGAGGCCTCGGCGTACACGTTGTCGATCTGATACGGCCCGAGAACATGCATGGCCGCCATGTGGGGGAAGAACGAGGCGTCGGCGCTGTACGCGCCGTTGTCGATGAGGACCTTCGCCTTCCGGGCCGTGATCGTGCCGTCGTTCGTCACGCCTGACGTGATCTCGATGATCATGCCCTCCCGTCGTCGATCGGGGGCCACGAACTCTTCCTCCCGCGAGAAGACGAGCCGCACGGGTCGGCGGGCGGCTCTGGCCAGGGCGGCGATGTGGGCCTCGTAGTGGAAACCGCACTTGCCCCCGAAACCACCGCCCAGATGCGGGACGATGACGCGCACCCGGTTGGTGGGCAGCTCCAGCGTCTCGCACACGCCATCGCGCGCCTGGAAGGGGACCTGGGTCGAGCTCCAGATCGTGACGCGATCGCCTTCCCACTGGGCCAGCACTCCCCGTGGCTCGATCGGGGCGGCATGTGAGGCATCGGCGACGTACCGGCTCGCCACCACGTGGTCGGCGTCGGCCAGGCCCGCCTCGACATCGCCTCGCGCCATCGAGGTGAACGACGCCACGTTGCCCGATCGCTCCACGTCGACAGCTCGATAGGACGCCCACTCCTCATGGACCAGCTGCGCCCCGTCGTCCGTCGCCGCCTCGAGGTCGGTGACCACCGGAAGCAGCTCGTAGTCGACGTCGATCGCCTCGACCGCCCGCTGGGCCGTGGCGGCATCGATGGCAGCGACCGCCGCCACCACCTCACCCTCGTAGCGGACCACGTCCTTCGCGAACAACGTCCGATCGGCCACGGACCCGAAGCGCACATCGGGGACATCCGCCTGGGTGAGCACCGCGAACACACCGGGCATCGCCCGGGCCGCCGACACGTCGAGCCTGGTGATCCGGGCGTGGGCCACGCCGGCGTAGAGGAACTTGGCGGTGAGCATCCCGGTCAGCGTCATGTCGGCCGCATACCGCCCGCTGCCCGTCACCTTGTCGGGCCCGTCGGCCCGGATGAACCGCCTCGATTCCGTGAGTGTCATGGCCCGCTCGCCCTTCCGTCTCGAACGCGCCCGGAGGCTAGCGGCGAGTCTCCAGTCGCCAGTCTC
>JBPEXB010000504.1:0-3531 GCA_052032125.1 Acidimicrobiia bacterium | reverse complement strand
TTGATCACCACGGGCGTTGCGTCCTCGGTGACGAAGAGCGGCGCCCCGCCGTGCCAGACCGGGAAGTAGGTGTCGGGGTTCGATGCCGGGCCCGTGTTGGCGAGGATCGTGTAGGTGCCGGCCGGGATGTCGGCGATGACGTAGGTGCCGGCGGCGTTGGTGGTCGCCGACCCGACGACTGAGCCGTCCCGATGGGCCTCGACCTTGATGCCGGCCACCGGGCCGCCGAGCAGCGCGGAGTCGTCGGTGACGGTCCCCGAGACAGAGCCGAGATCGTCGGCCAGGCCTGCGTTGGCCACCAGTGCTTGATCGGTGGCGAGGGTGATCGACCCGGCCGCGGCGGTCGGGGCGTCGTCGTACCACTCGGTCACGAACCCCACGGCGGCGAACTCGAGGTCGTACGTGCCGCCGTCGAGTGACGTGAGGGAGTAGGTGCCGTCGGCGGCGGTTGTGGTGCTGGCGACCTCCACGGTGCCGCCCGGCTCGTAGAGCGTGACCGAGGCACCGCTGATCGGGCTCCCGAGCTCATCGGCGGTGACCGTGCCCGAGATCGACCCGTTCGCCGGGCTCAGGCTGACGTTGAGGGTGGTGGTCACGGCATTGTTCTCGACGCTGGCGGTGATGGTGGTGGAGCCGGTCGGCGTCGAAGCGCCGTTGTTCCACTCGTCGTCGTGCACCGGAGCCACGAACTCGACGTCGTAGGCGCCCGGGTTGACCTCGCCGAGGCCGTAGGTCCCGTTGGCCGCCGTGGTGGCACTCGCCAGCACCGTCGATCCCCCGTCGGCGTAGAGGTTCACCACCACGCCGGCGAGCGGGTCGCCTGTCCCGTCCTCGGTGACGGTGCCCGAGAGCGCCCCCGGGCCGTGGCGATCGACGATCCCGAGCGCCGTGTCCGCATTCGCCGTGACGACGATGAGATCGGCGGTATCGCTTCCGGCTTTGTCGTTCCAGAACTCGTTCTCCCACACCAGGCCGGTAGGCGCCGTGAACTGGATGGCGAAGAGCTCGTACTCGTTGGGCGGAAGCTTCTGGTTGGGGTCGTCGACCACGAAGGAGCCGTCGGCCGATGTCTCGACGTCCACCCACTCGCTGCTGGCCACCCCGCTCGGGTCGAGGGGGTAGAGGCGCATCTCGATGCCGTCGAGGCCGAGGCCGGTCCGCTCGCTGACAACCGTGCCGCTCACCGTCCCTGGCAGCTCCAGCACCGGGTCGATGATCGTGGTGCCCCCGTCGGGGACGGTGAACGTGTCGGCAATGTCCCCGAACACAGACGAGTTGGTCAGGCGCATGGGAATGTCGCCGAGCCACTCACTGGCCAGGCCGGCGCAAGCGCCGGTGTCGTCCGACTCGAACTGGATCGTGTACGAGAAGCCGGCGGTCAGGCCGGAGATCGAGTAGGTGTTGTCGCCTGCCGTCGTCTGGGTGGCGACCGGGTTCTCGAGGTCGGCGGGGTCGAAGACGCGCACCGTCACGCAGTCGAGCTCGGTCCCCGAGCCATTGGTCGGCGTGCCTTCGACGGTCCCGGTGGCGAGCACGGTCTCGCCGATGCTGCCGGGGACCACCTGGGCGTTGAGCCCAGACGTGGCGGTCATGACGATGCTCGAGGCGACCAGGGCGAGCGCCAGCACCATGTTGGAGTAATTCGAACGGCGTTGCAGCTTGCACCCCTCATGTAGATCACCGCGTCCGCCGGGCGAGACTCTACGCGCGTTTCACGGGTAGGTCACAAGCGACGAGCTCGTCCGCCAACTCGGATGGGACGGACCTCGCCCGTCCCTCACTAGCCTCCTCTTGGGTAAACGTCTCGCCGGAGCCAAATGTGACGACCGCCGTGAAGAACGACCGGAAGACGATCTTCGGCTGGGCGATGTACGACTGGGCCAACTCCGCCTACGCCACGACGGCCGGGGCGATCGTCGCGGCGTTCTTCACCGGCACCATCGTGCCGGAGGGCGGGTGGAACGGCTGGTCGGGCGAGACGATCTGGTCGGCGGTGGTCTCGTTCGGCGCCTTCGTCCTCTTCTTGATCATGCCGGTCCTCGGGGCGGTCGCCGACTACAACAGCGCCAAGCGGTGGTTCCTGCGCAACTTCGCCATCCTCGGGGCTGTCTTCACGATGGCCGTTCCGTTCGTGCCCGACGGAGCCGTGCCGCTGTTCCTGTTCATCTTCATGATCAGCAACATCGGCTTCGTCGCCGCCAACGTCTTCTACGACGGTTTCCTGCCGAGCATCTGCACGGACGACACGATCGACCGCGTCTCGTCGAAGGGCTACGCATTCGGGTACATCGGCGGGGGTCTCTACCTCGCCTTGGCGCTGGTGCTGTTCATGTTCAGCGGCGACGACGGCATCTCGGGCCTGTCCGAGAGCGGCGCCGCCCGGGTGGGGATCTTCGGCGCAGGCGTGTGGTGGATCGCCTTCACGATGTTCGCGCTGCGGAACGTGCCCGAGACGGGCGAGGCGCAGGAGATCCCGCCCGAGTACCGCCACCTGCGCCCGTGGCGTGCCTACGCCGCGATCGGCTTCGCCCGCACGGCGGCCACGGCGCGCAAGCTCATGGGGTTCCGCCAGATCTTGCTGTTCGTGGTCGCCTACATGTTCTACAACGACGGCACCCAGACGGTCATCAACATCTCCGGCGCCTACGCGGAGCAGACGCTCGAGCTCGACATCACCACCATCGGGGTGGCGTTCCTCATCGTGCAGTTCGTGGCCTTCGGCGGAGCGCTGTTCTTCGGCGTGCTCGCCGACCGCATCGGCGCCCGGGAAGCGATCATCGTCTCGCTGGGGATCTGGACGGCGCTGGCCATCGCCGCCTACTTCCTGCCGGCCGGGGCCGCCATGCCGTTCTTCGTGCTCGCCGTGTTCGTCGGATTCGTCTTGGGAGGCGTGCAGGCCCTGAGCCGGAGCCTGTACGGCACGATGATCCCCGAGGAGGCGTCCGCCGAGTTCTACGGGTTCTTCACCGTCTTCTCCAAGTTCTCGGCCATCTGGGGACCGCTGCTCTTCGCCATCGTGAGCAACGCCACCGGCTCCGGTCGCCCGGCGATCCTGTCGGTCATCGTCTTCTTCCTCGTGGGAGGATTCCTGCTGAGTCGTGTTGACGTCGAAGCGGCTCAGGCATCGCGAGATGAGTGGCATTTCGAGGGAACGGAGGTGTGACATGACCGACGAGCAGCAACCCGAGGCAACCGAGTGGAGCGAGACTCCGCCGCGCACCACCGCCCAAGTGGAGGGGGCCCTCGCCAACGTGCGTTGGGGCCTGGTCGCCTTCATCGTGATGTCGATCGTGGTGATCGTGCTGGCCGCCCAGAACACCCAGGTCGTGCGGGTCAAGGCCTTCTGGTGGGAGGCCGACGCCCCCCTCGTGGTGATCATCCTCGTGACCGTCCTGGTGACCGTGATCCTCGACGAGCTGGTCGGATGGATCCTGCGACGGCGCAAGCGCCGCAGGCGTGAGGAGCGGGAGGAGCTCCGTCAGCTGAGGGGTGAGTGAGCATGAGCTCCGGGCGATCGTCCTCGTCGAAGGT
>JBPEXB010000503.1:0-3686 GCA_052032125.1 Acidimicrobiia bacterium | reverse complement strand
CACGGGGAAGGTTCCCGGGGCGCGCAAACGCCCCGCCGGGAGAGACGCTGCGGGAGGAGGGTGCCTCAGCACCCTCCCAGGCGAGGGAGGACGCAGCTCGAGTGGCGGGGCGTTTGCGTTGCGGTGGCCTTGGTCAGCTGGTGAGTGCCCGGAGGGCGGCCAGCTCGGCTCGCTTGTCGTGCAGCTGCTGGAGGGCGGCCGCCCGGTCGGCGAGCGGGGCGCCCGACGTCCGCAGGTCCTCGTAGTGGGTCCGCAGGCCGAGCAGCTGATCGAACGCCTGGGTGAAGTTGCTGGTCATCGTGTGCCTCCTCTCAACTCTTCTGGTCGGATCTTCTGGGAATGTCGTTCTGTATTGTTCGTTGTAATGTCTTATACTGTGAATGACAGTTACACCATACCTCGAGCCCCGTAAGAGTTCAAGTGGATTTTTCTCATTACAACGATGCCTCGGTGCAACTGGCGGTCGACCTGGTCAACACCCTCGAACGGGTGTCGCAGGAGGACCGTCTGATCACACCCGACGATCTCGCGGAGTTCCTCTCGGCGTTCGACGAAGAGTTCTCCAGCCAGATCTGGTGGGAGGGCACGCCGACCGACGAGGATGTCGCGGCCGTGCGCGAGCTCCGCGAACGTCTCGGCGAGGTGTGGGACTGCGATGACACCGCCACGGCGATTGCGATCCTCAACGATCTCCTCAAGCACACGGCCCGGCCCCGCATCTCGATGCACGCAGGTCGGGCGCCGCATTTCCATTTCGATCCCGGCGCGGGCCCGCTGGCCGACTGGCTGACCGCCGCCACGGCGATGGCGCTCGGCAGCGTGATCGTCAACCACGGGTACGAACGGTTCGGCGCCTGCTGCTCGTCGAGCTGCAACGATGTCTACGTGGACACGTCGAAGAACCGATCCCGGCGCCATTGCTCGTCCACATGCACCACCCGGGAGAACGTCGCCGCCCACCGCCGACGGGCGAAGGAAAACGCTTGACGTGAAGCGTTGTTGAAGTTGTACGGTGGCGGCGCGTCGCAGATGACGAGCTGCGACACGCTCTCGGGACATCTCGAGCCAGGTAGCACCGGTTCATGCTGCGGCCGCGTCGCGGCCCGCGGGGGAAGGTAGGCAGATGACGTCGAATGCCGTCCTCGATCAGGCACGCCAGTCCGAGCGCCGGGTGCTCGGACGCGGCCTCGACCTGATCCGGCGGCAGCTCGGACGGGCCCCGCGCGAGTTCGGGCTGGGGCTCGCCGGCACGATGGTCTATGCGATCGCCACCATCGTCTCGTCGTTCGTGATCGGATGGGCGACCGACGAGGTGCTGATCCCGTCGATCGAAGCGGGGGAGACCCGCACGGCGCTCCTCGTCGGTGCCGCTGCCGCCATCCTCGGCGTCAGCGTGGCTCGCGGTCTTGGCATCTCCATCCGTCGCTATGGCGCCTACCAGGCGCAGTACCGGCTCCAGCAGCGCGATCGCACCGAGGTCACCGACCGCTACCTCGAGCTGCCGATCGAGTGGCACCGGCGTCACCCGACCGGCCAGCTGCTGTCGAACGTGAATGCCGACGTGGAGGCCGCCTCGTTCATCGCCGCCCCGCTCCCGATGGCCTTCGGGGTGGTCGTCATGCTGGCGATCACGGCAGTGCTGCTGATCGTCACCGATCCGTTCCTCGCCGTCGTCGGGTTCGCCATCGGCCCGGCCATCGCCATCACCAACATCTTCTATCAACGACGGATGCGGATCGCCGCCGCCAGCGCCCAGCGGCTCCGGGCGGAGGTCGCCGAGATCGCCCACGAGTCGTTCGACGCCGCCCTCGTCGTCAAGACGCTCGGCCGGGAGAACGCCGAGGTGCACCGCTTCGGCGCCATCTCCGATGACCTCCGCGACAGCATGGTCGAGGTCGGCAAGCTTCGGGCCATCTTCGATCCGGTGATGGAGGCACTCCCCACGATCGGGGTGCTCGCCGTCGTGGCGGTCGGTGCCTGGCGGGTGGACCAGGGCCTGTTGACGGCAGGGACCCTCGTCACGTTCGCCTACCTGTTCCGCCTGGTGGCGCTGCCCATGCGGGTGTTCGCCTGGCTGCTCGGTCAACTGCCCACCGCCATCGTCGGGTGGGAGCGGGTCGAGACCGTGCTCGAGGAGCGGGGCCGCTTCGGCTACGGGGTCGAGCGGTTGGTGGCCGGAGGAGGGGCCGCCGCCGATGCTCACACCGTCGCCTATCTCTACCCCGAGACCGAGCTCGCCGATCTGGGCGTGACCGACCTCGACACGGACGTCCCACTCAACGGCAACGGGGATCGTCGCGGGATCGAGTCGGTCACCCTCGACGTGCGCCCAGGGACCACCGTGGCGCTGGTGGGACCGACCGGCTCGGGCAAGAGCACGGTCGCCCAGCTGCTGATCAGGCTCTTCGATCCCGACGCCGGCGTGATCCGGCTCGACGGCACTGCGCTCGCCGACCTGGAGCGGGACAACCTCGCCGACTCCGCGGCGCTGGTGTTCCAGGAGGCGTTCCTCTTCGACGACACGATCGCCGACAACATCACCCTCGAAGGCGACTACTCCGAGGCGGAGATCCACGCCGCTGCCCGCCTCGCTCGAGCTCACGACTTCATCTCCGAGCTCCCCAACGGGTACGCCACCCGGGTAGGTGAGAGGGGAGCTTCGCTGTCCGGCGGCCAGCGGCAGCGCATCGCCCTCGCTCGGGCGCTCATTCGCCGACCCAGGCTGCTGGTGCTCGACGACGCCACCTCGGCTGTCGACCCTGCCGTCGAGGCGGAGATCTTGGCCGGCCTGGCCTCGCTCGACACGACGGTCGTCATCGTCGCCTACCGCCGGTCTTCGATCACGCTCGCCGACGAGGTGATCTTCCTGGACGAGGGAGCCATCGCCGGCCGGGGCACCCACGAGGAGCTCTACGAGTCGTTGCCCGCCTACGCCGAGCTGATCGACGCCTACGAGGGGGAGTCGGAATGACCACTCGCGTCGAGCAGACGAAGGCCGAGGACCGGACCCGGGCCGGCGCCATGGAGACGGTGCGACGCGGGCTGGCGCTGTCACCAGAGCTGCGCAAGGGGCTGGCGGCGACGATCGCCCTGGCGCTGGTCGCCACTGCCGGAAGGGTGATCATCCCGGTGGCCATCCAGCAGGTGCTCGACGGCGGCTTCGCCGACGGCGGCGTCGACATGGGCTTCGTCGCCCGGATGACCATGTTCGCCCTGCTGGCCGTGGCCGTGACCGGCCTCGCCACCGGGTTCATGCACCTCCGGCTGGCGACCGTCTCCGAAGCGGCACTCTCGGGGCTGCGCATCCGGGCGTTCCGGCACATCCACGACCTGTCGATGCTCCACCAGGCCTCCGAGCAGCGAGGTGTGCTGGTGGCCAGGGTCACGTCCGATGTGGATCAGATCAGCCGCTTCATGCAGTGGGCGGGGCTGATGATGATCGTCAACGCCGGCCAGGCCCTCCTCGCCCTGGTCGTCATGTTCGTGTACTCGATCCCGCTGGCGCTGACCGTGGTGCTGTCCATCCCGATCATCGTGACCGCCATCCGCTGGTTCCAGCGTCGCCTGGAGGCCGCCTACCTGATCGTCCGCGAACGCCTCGGGCGGATGCTCGGCACCCTGGCCGAGGTCGTGGTCGGGGCGCAGGTGATCCGGGCGTACGGGATCGAGCAACGGGTGCGCGGCAA
>JBPEXB010000502.1:0-3223 GCA_052032125.1 Acidimicrobiia bacterium | reverse complement strand
GGTCGGGCGGATGCCTCGACTGCGGAGTAGGTCGTCGATCCGCTACTCCGCAGTCGGGTCTCTCGACGCAGGAGACGGCCGCGGTACCCCAGTACTCGGTACCTGGTACCAAGCATCGAAGATGCTTGCTCCCCGAACATCTGTTCGATAGATTCCTCGGTACATCGTTCTGTCACAGATGCGACGTACGGTGTGACCAGATCGAAGCACCCAGGAGCGCAGATGACAGAGCGAGACAACGCACTCGACATGGCGATGTCCCAGATCGAGCGTCAGTTCGGCAAGGGCGCCATCATGAAGCTGGGCGAGAGCGCCCGGCAGACGTTCGACCACATCTCGACGGGTGCGCTGTCGCTCGACCTGGCGCTCGGCATCGGTGGCGTGCCGCGCGGCCGCATCGTCGAGATCTACGGCCCCGAGTCGAGCGGCAAGACGACGCTCGCCCTCCATGTGGTGGCCGAGGCGCAGCGCAACGGCGGAATCGCCGCCTTCGTCGACGCCGAGCATGCCCTCGATCCGGTGTACGCCAAGGCGCTGGGGGTCGACATCGACGAGCTGCTGATCTCCCAGCCCGACACGGGTGAGCAGGCGCTCGAGATCACCGACATGCTGATCCGCTCCGGGGCGCTGGACGTGGTGGTCGTCGACTCGGTGGCCGCCCTGGTGCCTCGTGCGGAGATCGAAGGGGAGATGGGCGACTCCCACGTGGGCCTGCAGGCCCGGCTGATGTCGCAGGCGCTGCGCAAGCTCACCGGCAGCATCAACCGCTCGCAGACCACCGCCGTCTTCATCAACCAGTTGCGAGAGAAGATCGGTGTCATGTTCGGCTCGCCCGAGGTCACCCCGGGCGGGCGGGCGTTGAAGTTCTACTCCAGCGTGCGCATCGACATCCGGCGGATCGAGTCGATCAAGGACGGCCAGGACCAGGTCGGCAACCGGGTGCGGGCGAAGATCGTCAAGAACAAGATGGCGCCCCCGTTCCGGCTGGCCGAGTTCGACATCATGTTCGGGCAGGGCATCTCCCGAGAGGGCAGCCTGCTGGACGTGGCGGTCGAGAACGGCATCGTCAAGAAGAGTGGCGCCTGGTACACGTTCGACGGCGACCAGCTGGGCCAGGGTCGTGAGAAGGCCAAGATCTTCCTGCGAGAGAACCCCGAGGTGGCCATGCAGCTGCAGGCCCTCGTGCTGGAGGCGGTGGGGCTGGTCCAGGCCGAGGGCGAGCAGGCGGACGACGCCGAGGCCGAGCTGCCCACACCGGAAGAACTGGCCGAGGAGTAACCCTCCCGCTACTCCACGGCTGACCGAATGCGGCCCGACCGGGCCGCATTCGTGCGTCAGGACCGCAGAGGCGTGCTCCGGAGAAACGCCTGGTCAGAGGCCTCGGTAACCGTTTCGACATTGTCCATCGCAACGCTTGACGCCTGGGGTACGATGACAGACAGCACACGCATGACACTTTTGAAACGTGAGGGTCCGAGACAGATGACGAGGAGGCAAACCGGCAGTTCGTGATACGAAACGCCGTTGATCGTTCGTGATTTGTGTGTGTGCCGAGCCCGCGTGGCTCGGCACGACCTGTCTCAAGGGCCCGGAAAGCGGAGACCATGGAACCCATCGTGGTGATTGCGGTCATCGGATTGGCCGTGATCGGCCTACTGGTCGCGGTCCTGGTCGTCGTCAGGCGCCGCAACGTGGTGGCACCTTCGTCGGGTGAGGACTCGGTCGGTGAAGCCCGAATCGAGGCGCAGCGGATCCTGGCCCGCGCCGAGGAAGAGGGACGGGCCAAGGCCGACGCCTACCGCGAGAAGGAAGAGGCGCAGCTCGAGCATCGCCGGGTCGAGATGGCCTCTGCCGAGGAGCGGCTGGTGCAGCGGGAGCAGACGCTCGAGCAGCGGGCCGCCAACCTGGCTCAGCGCGAGGAACTGCTGATCCGTCGAGAGGGCGAGGTCTCCGAGCTCCGCGGGGAGGCAGAACGCCTGCGCGAGGACGCCCGGTCGAATCTGGAGCGGCTGGCCTCCATCGACGCCCACGCCGCCAAGGAAGAGCTGCTGGAGAGCGTGCGCGACGAGGCGCGGCGCGAGGCGATGTTGCTGGTGCGAGACACCGAGATCCGTGCCCGTGAAGAGGCCGACCGTCGAGCCCGCCGCATCCTCACTACTGCCATTCAGCGGCTCTCGTCGGAGGTCGTGACCGAGTCGACCGTCTCGATCGTGGAGCTGCCCGGCGACGACATGAAGGGCCGCATCATCGGCCGTGAGGGTCGCAACATCCGGGCCTTCGAGGCGATCACCGGCGTCAACCTGGTGGTCGACGACACCCCCGAGGCCGTGTCGGTGGCGTCGTTCGATCCCGTGCGGCGGGAGACGGCGCGCCTGACGCTGGAGAAGCTGGTCGCCGACGGCCGCATCCACCCGGCGTCGATCGAGGAGTTCTACGAGAAGTCGCAGATCGAGGTCGAGCAGTCGGTGCGCGATGCCGGGGAGTGGGCGCTGCTCGAGGTCGGGATCTCGCGCATGCACCCGGAGCTGGTCACGCTGATCGGGCGGCTCAAGTACCGCTCGTCATACGGCCAGAACGTGCTCAACCACCTGGTCGAGTCGGCCCACATCGCCGGCATGCTGGCGGCGGAGCTCAACGTCGACATCGGCCCGGTGAAGCGAGCGGCGTTCCTGCACGACATCGGCAAGGCGGTCACGCACGAGGTCGAGGGGTCGCACGCGCTGATCGGCGCCGAGATCGCTCGGCGGTTCGGCGAGGACGCATCGATCGTGCACGGCATCGAGGCGCACCACAACGAGGTGGAGCCCCGCACCCTGCTGGCGATCCTGGTGCAAGCGGCGGATGCCGTGTCGGCGGCCCGCCCGGGAGCCCGGCGCGAGGCACTGGAGAGTTACGTCCGCCGGCTGGAGCGGCTCGAGGAGCTGGCCAAGTCGTTCGAGGGCGTGGACCGCGTCTTCGCCATGCAGGCGGGTCGCGAGGTCCGGGTGGTGGTCGACCCTGGGGTCGTGGATGACCTGACCGCCAACGATCTGGCCCGTCGCATCGCCCGCCGCCTGGAGGAAGACCTCCAGTACCCGGGTCAGATCCAGGTCACCGTCATCCGCGAACTCCGCGTCACCGACTACGCGCGGTGATCGATCCTTAGGCTCGGCTTGCGATATAGCGGGAAAACTAGGAAAAGTTCACTTCGGTCTCGTGCCTGATCGGGCACCTGGCGTCGAGA
>JBPEXB010000501.1:0-8901 GCA_052032125.1 Acidimicrobiia bacterium | reverse complement strand
CTGTGGCTGTTCGGCCCGCTGCGGGCCATCAACCTGGCCGGGAGCCTGCTGGAGAGGTTGATGTTCGACCACCTCGGCGGGCGGCCAACGGCGCCCGACGCCGACACCGGGAGAGGCGCCGTGGCCCTGGCTGCGGCACTGGCCCGGGACGGGATGGTGCGCGCCCAACACGATGTCTCCGACGGAGGGCTGGCCGTGGCGGTCGCCGAGATGGCGATCCGCTCGCGTATCGGCGCAGTTGTCGGTTACGAGGACTGGCGGCACCTGTTCTGCGAGGACCCGCACCGGTTCATCGCCGCCATTCCCCCTCGACTGTCCGACGACGTGGCGGATCTGGCACACCGCATCGGCATCAACGGCTCACGGATCGGCTCGTTCGGTGGCGACCGGATCGTGTTCGAGAGCTCCGACGGCGCCTACGAGGGCCTCGACCTGCTGGAGGCGACGGCCGCATGGCGAGGAGCCATCCGGAGTGTCATGGACGGCGGGCGCTCAGATCCCGAAGGGTGAGCGCAACAGGGCGGCGATGACCACCAGGGCCGCCACCGCCACGGCCCACTTCACCCATCCCGGCAGCACGCGGCGGCCCGTCGGCTCGGCCGGGGCGATGACGGCGGGGGCGCGCTCCTCGGGCAGCGGCCGGGACGCCTCTGGTCGGTGCAGAGGACGTCCGCAGGTCGGGCAAGGATCCGACGAGGCCGGGGCGTCGCACAGGTAGCAGTAGCGCACCGCCATGCGATCAACCTAGTGACGACGGTGGCCTCCGGTGAGCGATCGCCGATCGACCGGGATCGCGGTGCGCAGCCCTACACTCCCGCCCGTGTCAGAGCACGACCGCGCTGGGGAGCTCGACCGCCCAGGAGAGGCCTGCGGCGTCTTCGGCGTTCACGCACCCGCCGGAGACGCCTCCCACCTCGCTTACTTCGGCCTCTTCGCCCTCCAGCACCGCGGCCAGGAGTCGGCCGGCATCGCGACGACCGACGGCGAGACCATGACCGTGGCCAAGGACATGGGCCTCGTCGCCCAGGTCTTCGACGAACAGACCCTGGCTGCGCTCCCCGGGCACATGGCCGTCGGCCACACCCGCTATTCCACGACCGGTCGGAATCGATGGGAGAACGCCCAGCCCGTCTACCGACAGGTCAACGGGACCGACCTGGCGCTGGCTCACAACGGCAACCTGCTCAACACCGCGGCGCTGGCCGGCGAGTTCGGTGAGCAGTTCGGCACCGCCGACAGTGAGCTGATGCTCGAGGCCGTCGCGGCGACGATGCGGGCGGGGACCGGCCTGGTCGACGCGCTGCTGGTCACGCTGCCTCGCATCGAGGGGGCGTTCTCACTCGTGCTGATGGACCACGAGCGACTCGTCGGCGTACGCGACCCGAACGGGTTCAGGCCTCTGTCGATCGGACGCTTCGACGACGGCGGATGGGCGCTGGCCAGCGAGACGTCGGCGCTCGACCTCATCGGCGCCGCCCACGTGCGGGATGTGGCGCCCGGGGAAGTGGTCGTGATCGAGGCCGGCGAGCTGTCCAGCCATTTCCCGTTCGCGCCCGTCGAGCCGTCCCTCTGCATCTTCGAGTTCGTCTACTTCGCCCGCCCCGACAGCGTGCTCCAGGGTCAGCGGGTGCATCGCGCCCGGGTCGAGATGGGGAGGACGCTCGCCCAGGAGGCACCCGCCAAGGCCGATGTCGTGGTGCCGGTCCCGGAGTCCGGCATCCCGGCCGCCCAGGGTTTCTCGGCGGCCTCCGGGCTGCCGTACGCCGACGGGCTCGTCAAGAACCGGTACATCGGCCGCACCTTCATCGAACCGACCCAGATGCTGCGCGAGCGCGGCATCCGGATGAAGCTCAACCCGATCCCGACGACACTCGACGGCCGTCGGGTGGTGCTGGTCGACGACTCGATCGTCCGGGGCACCACCACCCGCAAACTCGTCGAGATGGTCCGTGAGGCCGGAGCCGCCGAGGTGCACCTCCGCATCTCGTCACCGCCCTACCGCTGGCCGTGCTTCTACGGGATGGACACGTCGGACCGCGACTCCCTGCTCGCCGCCCACAAGTCGATCGACGAGATTCGCGACTACGTGGCGGCGGACTCGCTCGCCTACCTGTCGCTGCGGGGGTTGCGCGACGCCACCGGCGCCGATCCGGCCGGCTTCTGCACCGCCTGCCTGAGCGGCGACTACCCCACCGAGGTCCCGGTCGAGCTGGGGAAACACGTCCTCGAGCATTCCTGATGACCTATCGCGACGCCGGTGTCGACCTGGAAGCGGCCGATGCCGTCGTCGAGCGGATCAGCGAGGCGGTCACCGCGACCTGGGGGCCCGACGTGGTGGGCGGGTTCGGAGGCTTCGCCGGTGGGTTCCGCATTCCGGCCCGCTACACCGACCCGGTGCTCATGATGTCCACCGACGGCATCGGCACCAAGCTCGATCTGGCCCGGCGCCTCGGCGCCCTCGATGGTGTCGGTCACGACCTCGTGGCCATGGTGGTCGACGACCTGGCGGCGGCCGGCGCCGAGCCGCTGGCGCTGACCGACTACATCGCGGTCGGCCGGCTCGACCCCGAAGAGGTGAGCCGCATCGTGTCGTCGATCGCCGCGGCCTGCACCGAGGCGGGTGTCGCCCTCATCGGGGGCGAGACCGCCGAGCATCCCGGGACGATGCCGCCCGACGCCCTGGACGTCGCCGCCTCCGCCGTCGGCGTCGTCAACGGCGATGCATTGTTCGACCCTGCGACGATCGCCGCCGGGGACGTCGTGGTCGGGGTCTCCAGCCCCAACCTGCGGAGCAACGGGTTCTCGCTCGTGCGGGCCATCGTCGGTGAGGTCGATCCGACCGAGACCGTGGACGGTGAACCGTGGGCCGATCTGCTGCTGGCCCCTTCCGTGATCTACGCCCGTGCTGCTCTGGCGGCTCGCCCACACGTCAAGGCGTACGCCCACATCACGGGAGGCGGCCTGCCCGGGAATCTCGCCAGAGTGCTCCCCGCGCACCTCGACGCGGTCGTGGACGAGCAGCGCTGGGTGAGACCGCCGGTGTTCGATCAGCTCGCTCGGAGAGGCAACGTGGAGATCGAGGAGATGCGGCGCGTCTTCAACATGGGCATCGGTTTCGCGGCGATCTGCGCGAAGCGAGATGCCGATGCCGTGATCTCGGCCTTCGGCGGGGAAAAGCACCCGGCGTGGACCATCGCCCATCTGGAGCCTGGCCGGGGCGTGGTGCGGTACGAACCCTCAACACACAGGGGAAACGCGCCGAAACCCTGATACTGGAAACTCGGAGGCACCACGAGCCGCACAGGTCGATTCGCGCTGATCCTGCTGGCCTTGACGTCGGTCGGATGCTCCCTGTTCGGCGGTGACGACACGCCGACGACGACCGCCACCTCGCTCGCCCTCCCCACCGTCACCACCGAAGCTGCACCGGTCACCTCGACCCCTGGGTCGTCGATCGGGCATCCGCTGGCTCGCCTCGCTCCCCCGCCGTTCGACCCGGTGGCGTGGAAGCTCGCCACCGAGGGCGGGCAGCTTCCCGAGCCCCCGCCGCCCCCTCCGCCCGCCGAGGTCGGTGACGCGGTGTCGTTCTTCTACGGCGACGGCGGCCAGGTGCATGAGATCGACGCCGAGCTGGTCTACGCCAACGAGGACGTCACGATGTGGTTCGCCACCGATGTCGCCTACGACCTCGACACGGTGGCGGCCGCCGCCGACCGGTTCGCCAACGAGCTGATGCCCGTCGTGGTGCGGCTGATCGGGCCGGTGCCCGATCCCGGCATCGACGGCGACCGTCGTGTGGCGATCCTGCACCACAACCAGCTCGGCGACTCTGCGGGTGAGTTCGCCTCCTACGACCTGCTGCCTCGAGCGCTGTTCCCCGACTCCAACGAGCGGGAGATGCTCTACGTGGCCGGCGACCTGGTGGTCGGTTCGGACCTCCATCTCGGCACACTCACCCACGAGCTGGTCCACCTGATCGACTACTCGACACGGCCCAATCGACCCCTCTGGTTCGCCGAAGGCATCGCCCAGCTGGCCGAGCACGCCGCCGGGCTCGATTCGGTCCTGGCCCACCTGACCTACCTGGCGCACGAACCGATCCAGCTCAACGACTGGGGCCCGCTGCAGCTCGACGACCGCCACTACGGCGCCAGCTATCTGTTCTTCGTCTACCTGTGGGAGCGGTACGGGGACGCTGTCATCGCCGACGTGATGGCCAGCCCGTTCGAGGGGATGGCGGCCATCGGCGATGCGCTCCGCAGCAGGGACACCGATCTCACGACCTTCTTCGCCGATTGGGTCGCGGCGGTGGCGCTCGACGCCCGGGTGCCCGACCAGGGCATGCAGGCGCTCCGCCTGCCCGAGCAATGCGGTCTCGAGCGCATCGAGACGCTTCCTGCCGCACTGCAGGACACGGTGCCCCAGTTCGCACCCCGCTTCGCGTCGCTGACCGGCACCGGCATCGTCGACCTGAGTTTCGAAGGCTCGGCGACGGTCGGGCCGATTCCGGCCGAGGCGTTCGGCGGCGAGTGGATGTGGTGGGCCGGACCGAGTGACGAATCCGCAGCGACGCTCACCCGCGAGTTGGATCTCCGCGGCCTTCGCAACGCCACGCTGCGCTTCTCGACCTGGCACGACACCGGCTACACCGACGCGGCGGTCGTCCTGGTCTCGGCCGATCGCGGGACCACGTGGACCGTGGCAGCCGGCTCGGCGAGCCAGCCCGTCACGATCGGTGACCTCAGCGGCATCAACGGCTACACGGGTTGGTCGGGGTCCGGTTCCGAGCCGGAGTGGGTCACCGAGACGATCGACCTCAGCGATCACGCCGGCGGGACGGTGCTGGTGCGCTTCCAGTACACCACCGACCTCTACGAGGGTCGGATCGGGTTCGCCCTCGACGACATCTCGTTGGTCGAGCTGGAAGGCGTCGACGGCGCCGAGGACGACGCCTCCGAATGGGTGGCGGACGGATTCCAGCGGGTTCCCCAGTCGGCCCGGCAGCCGTGGGCGCTGCAGGTGCTCGACGACGACGGCGTCGAACGGGTGGAGGTGACCGACGGCCGGGGAGCCTTCCGGGTGGATCTCGGCGACGGGGGCAGCGCCATCGTTGCGGTCGCCGCCACCGCCAGCGGGATCGGCACGACCGCCGAGTACACCTTGCGAGCCTCCGGGTCGGCCCAGCTGACCTCGGCGAGCGGAGACCCCGCAATCGAGACGTTCGATCTGCCGTGCACCGGTTGGGAGCTCGAGTCGACGCCGAGCTACGACCTCGAGCGCGCCGACGGCCGCATGGTCATCTCGGCCCATGGCGCCGATGCCTTCACGTGGTCGGCGCGCGACGGCATCCACGATGTGGTGACGGTCTCTGCCGACATGACGTTCGAGCGCGGAGAGGACGGTGCCGGCGGCCTGATGTGCCGGCTGTCCGCCGCCGGCTTCTACGAGATCAACGTCGCCTCGGATGGGACGTACCTGATCGGAGTGGCGTTCGCAGACGACTACGAGGTCCTCGTCGACTGGACTGAATCGTCCCTGATCGACGCCGGTCTCGGAGCCACCAACGTGATCACCCTGGGCTGTGAGGACGGCTCGATCCGAGCCGCCGTCAACGGCGAGACGCTGGCCGTGCTCGACGACGACCGGCTCCCACCGGGCGAGGTGGCGCTGGTCGGGGCGTCGTACGCCAACCCGACGTTCGTGGTGGCATACGACAACGTCGAGATCGTGAGCGATCGCTCCCTGGCGCCAGGCCTCGTGTCGTTCGACGACTTCACCAACCCCTCTGACCAATGGCCGCCGTTCAACGACCGTGGCTCGCGCACCGGTCCGGCCGCCGGCGAATACGTGCTGTCGGTGCTCACCGACGACTGGTCGGCCGAGGCGTACAGCACCGACAGTTTCGGCGACGTCGCCTTCTCCGCCGACTTCCGGGTCACGGGACTGGCGCCGGACGGGTTGATCGGCGCCGCCTGCCACACCAGCAAGCTGTTCGACCAGTACCTCTTCCTGCTGGCGTTCGACGGTTCCTACGCCGTGCAGGGGGTGGTCGGTGAGGACTTCGTCGACATCGTGCCCTGGACCTTCGGGTCGGGCCTGCGGGTCGAACCTCAGGCCGTCAACCACATGGAAGTCGTCTGCGCGGGCGGTCGCCTGGTCTGGACCCTCAACGGCTGGGTGCTCGCCGATGTCGAGAACGATGCCCTGGAAGGCGGCCACATCGGCTTCATCGCCTATTCCTACGACTACGGCCAGCTGGAGATGCGCATCGACAACGTGCGCATCGTCGATCCGGCGGTTCCGTGAGACACCGGTGAGAAGCGCCTCCACGCAGTATCGCTAGTGGACTGCCCGGTGTACGTTGGCTCCATGACGACCAGTGTGAAGAAGTGGATCTTGGTGCTGGCGGGCGTCGTCGCCGGCCACCAGATGGCGCACGCCTTCGCCCACGATCATGCCAATGCAGGCGCCCACGGCTACCTCACCGTGGCAGGAGCCGTGCTCCTCCCCGCCGCCCTGGTCGTCCTCCTCGATCTTGCGTGGCGGGAGGCTGCCACCGGTGCCCGGATCGTGCGCATCCGGGACCTGCTGGTTGCCCAGGCAGCGATCTTCTTCGCCCAGGAACTGTCCGAAGCAGCGATGGTCGGTGTCGCCCCGTTCGCCGCCGTCACCGATCCGATCCTCTGGCTGGGCATCGCAGCGCAGGTGGCCATGGCCGGCACCATGCTGTCCTTCGTCGCCGCCGGCAGGCGCTTCCTGGCCGGCGTGGGCTGGACGCCCGCTTCTGGGTCGTTCGATGCTCTTCGCTCGATCCTCGTCGGCCCCACGACCCGACCCGCTCACCGCATCCTCGCCGCGAGCCTTCCCGCCCCGAGGGCGCCTCCGGTGATCGTCTGAATCAGACGCATCATCGAGCACAGGAAGGACACACATCATGAAACCCATGCGCCTGCGCGGGCTCGCCATCATGACGGGCCTGGCACTCCTGCTGGCTGCATGCGGCAGCGCAGCCGAAGACACGAGCCAGACGGCCCCCTCGACGTCGCCCACGACCATGGCGATGACCGAGACCTCCATGGACATGGAGTCTGGCGAGCACGACCACGAAGACGACCACGAGCACGGCGAGGGCAAGGAATGGACCGGCTCGGCCGTGCCCAAGGTCGATGTCACGGTCGAAGGCGACAACACGATCGGCTGGACCGTGACCGCCGACATCGGTGACACGTTCCAGTTCGGGACGCCCGACAACATGGTTCACGAAGACGGCGTCGGACACGCCCATCTGGTGATCGACGGCGTCGTGACGCAGATGATCTATGAGCCGTCCGTGACGATCGACCGGCTGGAGCCGGGCGTGCGGATGATCGAGATCCGGCTGGCGTCGAGTGACCACTCGGACTATCTCGTCGACGGCGAGTTCATCGCCGGCATGGCCATGGTCGATGTGCCCGGCGAGGTGACACCCGCCGATGTGATGGTGATGGTCACGTTCGAGAACGGCTCCGTGACGACCGAGAGCGACCGAGTGGATGTCGCCGTGGGGGACATCGTCGAGATCGTCGTCACCAGCGATGTGACCGAGGAGATCCACCTCCACGGCTACGACATCATCGCCGACGTGGCGGCCGGCGAGACCGCCACGCTCCGGTTCACCGCCGAGGTCCCGGGGATCTTCGAGGTGGAACTCGAAGACAGCGGCGAGTTGCTCGTCGAGCTGGTCATCAGCTGAGTTCACGGTCCCCGGGTCGGCAGGGCACGCCCCGGGGACCGTGACACCCGATGTGGCATCATGTCGGCATGGACCATCCGACCGTGCCACGCGCCGAGAGGAGCGCCCTGTTCGCAGCTCCGTAACCCTCCAACCGACCGGCCATCGACCGACGGACCTGGAGGAACCATGGAGCTACTCGACCGACACCGCGACGCCATCGCACCGATGCTGGCGTTCGACACCGACATCGTCGCCGCTCGCGCGGAGGGGCTGTGGGTGTACGACGCCGACGGGCACCGCTGGGCCGACTTCGCCTGCGGCACCGCCGTCACCAACCTCGGCCACAACCACCCGGCCGTGGTGGCTGCCGCCCACGGGCAACTCGATCGGTTCGTTCACTCGGGCTGCATCTTCCGATACGAGGGCCTGGTCGATCTCGCCGAATCGCTGCGAGAGACAACCCCGCAGGGGATCGAGAAGTTCGGGTTCGCCAACTCGGGGGCCGAGGCCGTCGAGGCGGCCGTGAAACTCGCCCGCTACACGACCGGGCGCCAGGGAGTCGTCGCCTTCCGGGGCGCCTTCCACGGACGCACGATGGGGTCCATCTCCTACACCACCTCCAACGCCAAGTACCGGGACGGCTACCACCCGATCCTCGGGTCGGTGTTCATCGCCCCCTTCCCCCATCCGTACCGATGGGGTGTGGACGAGGAGACGGCGACCGAGCGGGCCCTCGACGAGCTGCGCCTGATGCTCAAACACGACGTGCGCCCGCACAACCTCGCCGCCTTCCTCATCGAGCCGGTCCAGGGTGAAGGCGGCTACTACCCGGCACCTCCTGCCTTCCTGACCGCCCTCCGGGAGTTGGCCGACGAGCACGGGATCATGCTCGTCTTCGACGAGGTCCAGACCGGATTCGGGCGAACGGCTCGATGGTTCGCCGCCGATCACTTCGACGTCGACCCCGACATCATCGCCATGGGCAAGGGCATCGCCAACGGGCTGCCGCTGTCCGCCTACGGGGCGTCGCGAGCGGTGATGGACGCATGGCCGGTTGGCGCTCACGGCACCACCTTCGGTGGCAACCCGGTCGCTTGCGCGGCGGCCACTGCGGTCATCGACACGATGGGAGGCCTCCTCGATCACGCCCGGCAGGTCTCGGAGCGTGCGTTCGAACGGCTCGGCAA
>JBPEXB010000500.1:0-7877 GCA_052032125.1 Acidimicrobiia bacterium | reverse complement strand
ACCCAGGGCGAGATCGACGTGGCGAAGGACTTCCCGAGGAACGGCCCGAGCGGAACGTACTCCCAGGCCTGGATGTCCCGGGCACTCCAATCGTTGACGAGCACCACGCCGAAGAGATGCTCGGCGGCAGCGCCGATGGGCACCGGCCTGCCCAGGTTCGAGTGACCTCCGACGACGAAGCCGACCTCCAGCTCGATGTCGAGGCGCTCGCTGGGGCCGAAGGTCGGGCCGTCGGGCCCGCGCCGCTGGCCGTGCGGCCGGGCCACCGGTGTGCCCGAGACGACCACCGTGCCCGCCCTCCCGTGATAGCCGACCGGCAGGTGGCGCCAGTTCGGCAGCAATGGCTCGCCATCCGGGCGGAACATGCGACCGAGGTTGGTGGCGTGCTCCTCCGACGAGTAGAAGTCGACGTAGTCGGCCACCGAGAACGGCAGCCGCATGGTCACGTCGTCCAGTGGTATGAGCAGCGGCTCGACGTTGGGACGGTGCTGACCGTCGGCCAGCAGGCCCGCCACCGTGGTCCGCACGTCGTCCCACAGCTGGCGGCCGGCCGCCGGCAGCGGGTCCAGGTTCGACGCGGCCAGCTCGGCGGGGAGCTGGCCCCGCTGAGCGAGTGTGCGGAGATCGAGCACCCGGGACCCCACCCGCACCCCGACCCGGGTCGACGGGCCGTCGCCGAAGGAGAAGACCCCGTACGGGAGGTGCTCGGGCCCGAATCCGGAGCCGTCCGCTCCCTCGACCCAGGTGCCGGTCATCCTTCGAAGTGCCGCTCGAGCTGATGCCAGACGCTCGGGTAGTCGTCCTGCAGTGCCGGGATCGACCCGGCGTAGGCGGTCGGGATGAGGGGATACCGCGTCTCGAACATGAAGGCCATCGTGTCGGAGAGCTTCTCGGGTGCCAGGTCGGCGGTGGTCGCCTTGATCCAGGCGTCGTGGTCCGGGCCGTGCGGGAAGTACATGTTGTGCAGGCTCATCCCGCCCGGGTTGAAGCCTTCCTCCTTGGCGTCGTAGACGCCGTAGAGGATGCCCATGAACTCGCTCATGATGTTCTTGTGGTACCAGGGTGGGCGGAAGGTGTGCTCCCCGACGAGCCAGCGCTCGCCGAAGATCACGAAGTCGATGTTGGCGACGCCCTCGTCGGGGGACGGTGACGTCAGCACGGTGAAGATCGACGGGTCGGGGTGGTCGAAACTGATCGACCCCATGATGTTGAACGTCCGGAGGTCGTACTTGTAGGGCACGTGGTTGCCATGCCAGGCGACGACATCGAGGGGTGAGTAGTCGGTCTCGACGACGAAGAGCCGGCCGTCGAACTTGACGTACAACTCGCCCGCCTGCTCGACGTCCTCGTAGGCCGCCACCGGCGCCAAGAAGTCACGAGGGTTGGCGAGGCCGTTGGCGCCGATCGGACCGCGCTCGGGCAGCTCCAGGTAGGTCCCGTAGTTCTCGCAGACGTAGCCTCGCGACGGCCCGTCCATCAGCTCGACCCTGAACACCATGCCCCTGGGCAGCAGGGCGATCTCACCCGGCCCGACCACGAGCACGCCGCATTCGGTGGCGATGCGCAGGCGCCCTTGCTGAGGCACCACCAGCAGCTCGCCGTCGGCGTCGTAGAAATAGGTGTCGGTCATCGACTCGGTGGCCATGTAGATGTGGGCGGCCATGCCGGTCTGCGTGTGGGCGTCGCCGTTGGTGGCGATCGTGTGGAGGCCGGTCAGGAAGGTCGTCGGATGATCGGGGAACTCCGGCGGGTTCCACCGGAGCTGGCCGATGGGCGGCTGCGCCTCCCGGTTGGGTGCCGTCCGGATCATGTGGTGACCGGACTCCTCGAACCGCCAGGCATGACGCACCGACGGCCGAATCCGGTAGAACCAGGTGCGTCGGTTGCGCCGGTTGGGCACGGTGAACGCGGTGCCGCTGAGCTGTTCGGTGTACAGGCCGAGCGGGGGCTTCTGGGGGTTGTTCTGGCCCTGCGGCAGCGCTCCCGCCACCGCCTCGGAGGCGAACTCGTTGCCGAAACCCGACTGGTACGGCGGCTGGGCGTCGTCGCTCATCTACGGTCCTCTCGTGTGACGGGGTCCGCTCGCGTCAGGCGAAGCGGACGCCTCCTGGCTCGACGATCCGTGAGCGGACTGCGTCGACGAACGATCTGAACAGAGGCGCCTCCTCGTGGGCGGTCATGCGCTCCGGGTGCCATTGCACGCCGAGGGCGGTCCACGATCCGGTCGCCTCGATGGCCTCCACGGTCCCGTCCGGCGCCACGGCCGCCACAGAGAACCCATCGGCCACCTCGTCGATGGCTTGGTGGTGGATCGAGTTCACCATCCGCCGCTCGACACCGTAGACGCCGGCCAGCGTGGATCCCTCGACCATCGCCACCTCGTGCCGGGCCGACAGCAGCTCGTCGGGTGTCTGGCCCGCCAACCCGCCATGGGCCGACCCGTCTTCGGTGATGTCCTGATGGAGCGTGCCGCCGAACGCCACGTTGAGGATCTGACAACCGCGACAGATACCCAGCACCGGGAGATCGCGAGCCTCGGCGTGCCGGACGAGCGCCGTCTCGAAGCTGTCGGCGTCCTCGTCGACGGCGGTCGACACGCCATTGTCGGGTGCTCCGTACGTGGAGGGCGCCACGTCGCCGCCTCCGCTGAGCACCAGCCCGTCGATCAGGTCGAGCAGGGCCGGCACCTCCTCGTCGGTCAGCGAGGGCAGGAGAACCGGGATCCCCTTTGCACGGGTGATCGACTGGACGTAGGGATCGGCCAAGGCGTGCAGCGTCTCGCGCTCTCCGAGGGCGGTGGGCAGCTGCCGCTTCCACACCGCGACGCCGATGACCGGACGGTACATGGCCGTGATCCTATGTCGGCGGGCACAGGCCGTGCCACCGGCACGCCTTCGTTCGCGTACGCTCCCGATGACGACGGCAGGGACCGGCATGGCCGAGGACATCCAACTGACGAGGATCGACGATCCGGATCTGGCGGCGCGAGCCGTCCGCCGGATACGGGGTGGCGACCCGACCGGTGCGGAACGGTTCCTCGAGGGCGCCGGCAACGTGGCCTACGCGGCCATGGAGGGAGACGACCCGGTCGCCTGGGCCTATGGATTCGTCCTGGACCGGCCCGACGGGGCGCGCATGATGCTCCTCTACGAGATGGAGGTGAGGCCGGCCTGGCGCCGCCAAGGCATCGGTCGGCGACTCGTGGAGGTGTTCCGGAGAGAGGCCGTCGAGGCCGGCTGTCGGACGATGTGGTTGATCACCGACATCGACAACGTCGAAGCCCAGATGTTCTATCAGCTGGAAGGCGCCAAATCCGAGGGCGCCCGACTCCAGTTCGCCTGGCGGGGCCTCGACGCGGGCCAGACGCAGGGATGACATCGGAGCTCTTCGGCAACTGGACGTTGGATCCCGACGTCCTGCACTTGAATCACGGTTCGTTCGGCGCCGCCCCCGTGGCCGTGCTCGAGGAGCAGCAACGCTGGCGGGACCTGCTCGAGCGCAATCCCGACGCGTTCGTCCATGAGACCTACCAGCCGGCCCTCGATGAGGCCCGGTCCCGCCTGGCGGGATTCCTCGGAGCCGACCCGGAGGGCCTGGCGTTCGTGCCCAACGCCACCACCGGCATGAACTCGGTGCTGCGATCGCTGGAGGCGTTCCTCGGCCCGGGCGACGAGATCGTGCTCACCGACCATGCCTACAACGCGTGCCGCAACGCCGCGGTCGTGACTGCAGCCCGGTCGGGAGCGGTGGTCGTCACGGCGGAGGTTCCGTTCCCGATCGAACATGCGGCCGAGTACAGCCGCCGAGTCCTCGACCGGGTCGGCGAACGCACCCGACTGGTGATCCTGGACGCCGTGACCTCGCCCACCGGTCTGGTGGTGCCCCTGGACGAGCTGGTGGAGGCCCTGGAGCCCGAGGTCCCCGTGCTCGTCGACGCCGCCCACGCTGCCGGGATGATCCCCTTCGACATCTCTTCGCTGGGCGCCTCCTACGTCACGGGCAACTGCCACAAGTGGCTGTGCGCCCCGAAGGGCTCGGCCTTCCTGCACGTCACTGAGGCCCGCCGCGAGCAGATCTACCCGTCCGTCATCGGGCACGGCTACAACGACGGCTGGCCGAGCACCGGCGGCCACCTCCACCGCCAGTTCGACTGGCCGGGCACCGACGACCCGTCAGCGTGGTTCTCGGTCCCTTCCGCCATCGACACGCTGGCGGCCATGCACCCCGAGGGCTGGGACGGCATCCGGCGGCACAACCACGAGCTGTGCCTGGCGGGACGCGACATCCTGGCCAAGGCACTCGGCATCGACCCGCCGGCGCCCGACGACATGATCGGGTCCATCGCCGCGCTGCCGGTTCCCGACCCGGTCGAGCCGTCGTCGGACATCTTCGACCCGCTCATGACCGCGCTCCGGCGCCGGCACGGGATCGAGGTCCCTGTCTTTGCCTGGCCGGAGGCACCTTCCCGGCTGATCCGTATCTCGGCTCACCTGTACAACTCGCTCGACGAGTATGAGCAGCTCGCCGCGGCACTCACCGAGGAGCTGGGTCTCTGACCGGCGCGCCGCCACCCATCGACGTCGAGCGGGTGCGAGCCGACACGCCCGGCTGCCACGACGTGATCCACCTCGACAACGCCGGGGCCTCCCTTCCCACCCGCCACGTCGTCGACGCCCAGGTCGACTGGCTGCGCCAGGAGGCCCGCCGGGGCGGCTACCAGATGGAGGCGACGCACGACCTCGACGATGTCCGGCGATCGGTGGGGCGCGTGATCGGAGCCCGGCCCGAGCACATCGCGCTGGTCTCCAGCGCCACCGAGGCGTGGGAGCTGGCGTTCGGGTCGATACCGCTCTCACCCGGCGACCGCATCCTGACCGCCGAGGCCGAGTACGCCTCCAACTACATCCAATTCCTGCATGCAGCTCGTCGGACCGGCGCAGTGATCGACGTCATCCCGAGCGACGAGCACGGCGCCACCGATCCCGACGCCCTCGCCTCGATGGTGGACGACCGGGTGCGCCTCATCGCTGTGTCGCACATGCCCACCAACGGGGGGCTCATCAACCCGGCCGCCGCCATCGGCGCCATCGCCGCCGAGCTGGACGTGCCGTTCCTGCTCGACGCGTGCCAGACGGTGGGCCAGCTGGACCTGGACGTCGGCGACCTGCGTTGCGACGTCCTCACGGCCACCGGCCGCAAGTACCTGCGCGGGCCCAGAGGCACGGGATTCCTCTTTGCGTCGGACCGGTTCCTCGACCACTACGAACCGCCGTACCTCGACCTGCACGGCGCCACCTGGACCGAACCGGACGCCTACGAGATGCTTCCCGATGCTCGCCGCTACGAGACCTGGGAGTTCAATCATGCCGCCCTGGTCGGTCTGCGCGTGGCGGCCGACTACGCGCTGAGTCTCGGGTTGGGAGCCATCGAGGAGCGGATCGTGACGTTGGCCGCCTCGCTCCGCGAGCTGCTCGAGGGCATCCCTGGCGTCACCGTGCACGATCTCGGCAGCCGTCGCGGGGGCATCGTCACGTTCAGCCACGCAGAAGTCGACGCCGCCACCATCGAGACCGCACTGGCAGCTCGCTCGATCAACGTGTCGTCATCGACCCCGTCGTCGACCTTGCTCGATGCCACCCGCCGCCGCCTTCCGACGGTCGTGCGGGCGTCCGTCCACTACTACAACACCGGGGAGGAGCTCGCCCGCGTCGCCACCTCTGTCGCCGACATCGTGGGGGCGTGAGGCTTGGGGGCCATCGGCAACGTGAGCGCGAACGTGCTCTCGCCGTCGTAGGAGTACTCGAGCGACCCACCCATCAGCTCCGCCAGGCGTCGCGACACGGTCAACCCGAGGCCGACTGAGGCGGTCAAGCCGCGCTGGACACCGTTGGAGCGATAGGGCTCGAACATCTCGGCCCGGAACGTCTCGGGGACCGCCTCGCCGTCGTCGCGCACCTCCACCACGACCTGGTCGCCATGCTCGATCGCCCGGATGCGTCGATGCTCGCCGCCGTAGCGCTCCGCGTTCACGAGGAGGTTGCGGACGATCTGGCGCACCCGAGCGGGATCGGCCCAGGCCCGCACCGGACCGGCCGCCTCGACCTCGACATCGGGCTCGAGCGCTGCGACGAGCGACGTCAGGTCGATGTCCTCGAAGGCGACGCTCAGCGTCTCGGAATCGAGCCGGGCACCCACCAGCAGGTCTTCGACGATGTGGGACACCTCGACGCTCTGCTCGGCGATCATGTCGATGAGCTCTGCCGCCTCCGCCTCGTCGAAGTGGCGGCCGCTGTCTCGCAGCTCGGAGGCCAGGCCCACCACCGCCGTGAGCGGCGTCCGCAACTCGTGGCTCACCGAGGCGATGAATTCGTCCTTGGCGCGCACTTCGGCCTCGAGTGCCGCCTCGGCGGCCTTCACATCGGTGACGTCGAGGGTGGTCACCATGACGTTGTGGTAGTCGGGATGCCCGTCGACGAACGACACGTTCCAGGTCTGGTGCAGCCACCGCCGCTCGCCGCTGCGCAGCGGGATCTCGTAGTGGTGCTCGAGGGTGACCTCGCGATCCCACACCGCCTGCAGCTCCCGCCTGATCACGGCCACCACCTCGGGCGGCAGGAGCGCCTGGTCGTGGAAGTCGTCCTCGTCGGGCGAGAGCCCGTAGAGACCGAGGGCCGCGTCGTTGAAGCTCCGCAGGTCGATCAGGTCGATGAGTTCCTCGAGGCGCTCTTCAGCTCGTTCGTCGTCGAGGTAGGCGTCGAGCGTGCGGATGCCCGAGGACCGCAGCTCCTGGAATCGCCGGATGACCTGCTCGTAGGAGATCCTGATCATCGCCGCACCGGACGCCTCGATGAGCGCCGAGCGCTCGGCCAGCGCCGTTCGGCGGCCGGCGTCGGCGAGGGCCACCACGGCGATGAGGCCGGCACCGATGATCCCCTCGACGCCCAGACGGGTGAAGGCGTCGGCGGCGGTGGCACGACCGAGCGCCACGTCCACGAACGCGAGCGAGAACATGGCCAGGACGGTGGCGGCGGCGGTCAGGCGCCACCTCCTCGGCACCAGGACACCCAGCAGGACCGGCCCGATCAACAGCGGCGTGTCCATCCAGCGGCCGTCGATGTCACCGGGTGTGACGATCCACACCGCCACCACGCCGCCGATCACGAACGCCACGGGCACGGCGGCTCTCTTGCGCGTCAGCAGCTCGACGATGCACGCCACGGCAATGATCGCGGCGGCCACGGCCGAGACGGCGTAGCGGATCTCGCGACCGGGAGCGAAGAGAGCGTTCAGCACGAAGACCATCGAGGCAGCCGCCAGCACGATCCAGAGGATCGTCGTGTTCAGGCGCTGCTCGAGATCATCCATGGCGGTGGTGCACCCCCTTGCCGGCGTGGGCGCCCGACAGCATACGAGCGTCCCTGTCTCACCGGAGTGCTGCATCGAGACGGCACCCGGCCGACACTGTGAGTATCGACCTCGGAGCCGTCAGGCTGGAGGACGGCCTTGGTGGTCATCCGGACGCAGTGACGGTCACGTAGACCGATTGCGGCTACAGTCTGCGACCGCTCGGGGCCGATGTGATGAACAAGAGCAACGTCCGCCGAAATACCGGCGCTCGGGGAATCGAAACCTCGAGCCGGACGTTGACCTGAAGACAGAGAAAGAGAACCGAGATGACCGACACACCCACCACCCAGGACATCATCGCCTTCATCGATCAGTGGATGATCGACAATCGCGGCTGGGTCAGTGAGGTCTCGGTCGACTTCGCCCTCGACGTGCGCAACATGGTCGAGGAACTCGCCCGCATCGAGTTCGCCGAGCCGGTCGGCGTCTGAAGACTTCGGCCTCCGGCCGGGTCTTCAGTCCACAGTCTT
>JBPEXB010000050.1:0-9259 GCA_052032125.1 Acidimicrobiia bacterium | reverse complement strand
AGCGACTCGAAGTACGCAGATCGCCCGGACTGGAAGGGAGGGAAGGAGCGGGCGTCGTCACCGTCGGGGGGTTGCTCGATCTTGATCACGCGGGCGCCGAGATCGGCCAGGATCATCGTCGCGTACGGGCCGGCGAGCACCCGGGTGAGGTCCAGGACCGTGATGTCGTCCAACGGGCCGTTCATCGACGGATTGCGCCTAGCCGCCGAACATCGGCACCTGATCGACCTCGTCACCGGCGGGAATCCGGTCGATGCCGATCATGCGATCGATGACCATGTTCTGGAAACGGTGCACCGGCTCCTCGAATCGGTAGCACATGCGTCCCCCCTGGTACTCGGGGGTGGAGATGCCACGCTGGACGTCCTCGACGATGGTGATGTCCTCGCTGTTGACCTCGTCCCAGAAGTCCACCAGGCCCGCCAGCGCCTCGGTCGAGCCCGCCGACTCCATGGTCTGGGGATGGGTGAGCAGCAGGGTTCGCTCGAGGGTGTGATCAGGTGCCAGCGGCTCGAGGATCATCAAGAAGCAGTGGTTGGGAAGGACGCTGATCGCCGCGTTGGGGAACAGGAGCATGAAACGGCCAGAGACCCGATCGGCGCCAACCACGCCGTCGTGTGGGGGCAGGTCGAGCCACACGGAGTTCTCGTCACCTGAGACGGGCGTGGTGGTCATCCCCGTGTACATGCCGGCCCCCTGGAACCGGTAGTGGTCCTGGAGCCGTGACACCTTCATCAGCTCCGGGTGCACCCAGGGCAGGTGGTAGTACTCCATGAAGTTCTCGGCGATCAGCTTCCAGTTGGCGGCGATGTCGTAGTCCCGCCTCGCCCGGACTCCCCAGTCGTCGAGGCCGAACCCGGCCAGGCGTTCGGCCAGGTCGCCGAGCCAGGTGTCGAGCGGCATCGCATCGGGGTCGAGGGTGACCAACACCAGCGGGCCCCACGCCTCGACCCGCACGTCGAACAACGAGTAGTCGGCGCGATCGAACGCCTTGACGTCGGACATGTCGAATGCCGGCTTGAGGTCGTCGGGGATCGACGACCCCTCGAACATCGGCGTCCCGATGCACGCTCCGTCCAGGTCGTAGGCCCAGGCGTGGTACGGGCAGCGAATCTTGTTGCCGCGGAGCTCGCCGTCCTTGCGGACCAGTCGCGATCCCCGATGGCGGCACACGTTGAGGAAGGCGCGCAGCTCGCCATCCGCGTTCATCGTCACGATCACCGACCGCCCCGCCACGGTGCGCACCACGGCCTGGCCCGGCGTGGCCACCTCCGCCCGGGCCGCAACCGCCACCCAGCCGCCGGCGAAGACCTGCTCTTGCTCGACCGAGAAGTACGCCTCGGAGCGGTACGCCTCGGGGCGGAGCGTCGAGGCGAGCTCCACGGGCAGTCGTGTCGCCCGATAGGTGGACTCGCTGCGGTAGTCCAAGGTCTCTCCACGCATCAGCCGGCACGTTAGACCCGCTCTGCTGCCGCCGGAAGGGAAGGTCGGGTCGGTTCGCGGACCCGGTCAGTCCGGGCGGCGGAGCACGTAGACCCACCCGTTGACACCCGACGCCGGCATGTGGTCGCCGTAGGCCTGCTCGACGAGCTCGAACATGCCGTCTCGGTACATCGCATCGAGCTTGGCGACCAGCGAGCCCTCCTCGACGAAGACCTCGTTGACGCCGATGATCAGCGTCCCGCCCGGCGCGACGATGCGGTGCATCTCGTCGAGGGCGTCGGCGTAGACGTGGGCGAACGAGAAAACTCCCATCACCGCAGCTGCTCCGTAGGCGCCGTCCGGCAGGTCCAGCGGCTCGTTGAGATCCGCGCTCCACAGCGATCGGTAGGCGCCGGTCTCGGCCGCCCGCTCGAGCATCTCGGGGGAGTAGTCGATGCCGTCGAGGGTGCCGAACCCGAGGGCGGCGAGTCGGGAGCCGAGCAGCCCGGTGCCGCAACCCAGGTCGATCACGGACGTCGAGCGATCGGGCACATGTCGGTCGAACGCATCGCTGCACCGGGCGGGCAGCGCGTACCCCTTGCCGCCGACCAGCTCCTCGTCATAGGTGGCGGCCCACTCGGCGTAGAAGGCCTGCGTCTCGCCGTCGACGAGGTCGTAGGCGCGGTGGTAGAGGCCTTCCTCCATGGTCCGAATCTACCGGCGGGGCCACTCGGTCACACCTCGCTTGGCGGTTCTCCGGGGCGCTCCTAGCCTCGGCGCATGGCCACCCACTATGAAGTCCTCGGCATCGAGCGGACGGCCACGCACGAGGAGGTTGCCAAGGCCTATTTCCGCCGCACCTCCGGCTCACGCAAGGCCGGGTTCATTCGCGGGTCCAACCAGAGCCGATCGGAGCGCCAGGCCATCGAGGAGGCGTACGAGGTGCTGATCGATCGGGCCAAGCGGGCTGCCTACGACCGGTCCCTGGACGCCCAGGCCCCATGAAGCCGGTGCTCACCGCCGACCAGTCACGTCGGCAGGACGAGCTGGCGACCGACGCGCCATCCACATTGCTCGAGCGAGCAGGCCTCTCCGTGGCGCTGGCGGCGGTGACGCTCGGGGCCGGTTACGGGCGACGGGTGGCCGTGCTGGCCGGGCCCGGCAACAACGGCGGCGACGGGTATGTGGCGGCCGCCGTCCTACGGGAGCGGGGAGTCGCCGTCGATCTCCATGCGATCGCCTCACCCAAGACGATCGAGGCTGCTGCTGCCCGCCGGCGAGCGCTGGCCGCGGGGGCCGTCGAGCGGGAGTGGAAGGACGTGCGCCAGGCCGCCATCGTGATCGACGCTCTGTTCGGCGCCGGTTTCCGCGGCGACCTCCCCGACCTCGGTGGCTGGGCCGACCTCGGCGCTGCGGTGGTGGCCGTGGATGTCCCCTCGGGGCTGGATGCGACCACCGGTGAGGCCGTCGATGGTGTCCTGGCCGCCCATCGCACCGTGACCTTCCACGGGCCCAAGGTGGGTCACCTGATCGGGGACGGCCCGGCGCTCACCGGCGAGCTCATCGTGGCCGACATCGGACTACCCGACATCGAGCCGGCGATGTGGCTGTGCGAAGCATCCGACGCGCCGCTGCCGGTCCGGTCACGAGGCGCCCACAAGTGGTCGGCCGGGTCGGTGTTGGTGGTGGGCGGCTCCGAGGGTCTCGACGGCGCCGCCACCCTCACCGCCCGGGCGGCGCTGCGAGCCGGTGCCGGAGCCGTGATGATCGCCTGCCCGCCGAGCGTGGAGGACAAGGTGCGAGCGCCGGAGATCATGACCAGGGCGATCGGTGACGGCCCGTCGCTGTCAGGCGACGACCTCGCACCGCTCCTCGATCTGGCCGGGCGCTTCGATGTCGTCGTTGTCGGGCCAGGGTTGGGCGGCGCCACCGGCGGGTTGGTTCCCCGACTGCTCGCCGACCACGAGGGTCCCGTGCTGGCCGACGCCGATGCACTCAACGTGCTGGACGGGCTCGAACCACTCGCCCGGACCGGCCCCACCGTCATCACGCCGCACGCCGGTGAGTTCCAGCGACTCACCGGCGTCGCCGCCGATCACAGGGCGGCGGCCGAGGCGGCCGGACGCATCGACGGGGTCGTGCTGCTGAAGGGTGGCCCGACCTTCGTGTCGTCACCCGCTCAGCAGTGGGTGATCACGACCGGCGGACCGGAGCTGGCGACCATCGGCACCGGCGACGTGCTGGCCGGTGCCATCGCCGCCCTGTGGGCCACCGGTCTCGACGCAGCCACGGCGGCTCGCTCCGGGGCGTTCTGGCACGGCCGGGCGGGAGCACACCTCCAGCAACGGCAGACGGTGACGGCCGATGCCCTCGCCGACCATCTGGCCGTGGTGATGCGACGCTCGCCAAGCCCCGACGCCTGAGGCACAATCCCGGTCGACATCGGGAGGCATCATGCGGGTCGGTTTCATCGGGTTGGGCAACGTGGGCGCCAAATTGGCCGGCAGCATCCAGCGGAATGGCTTCGATCTGGTCGTGCGGGACCTCGAGCGGTCGGCCGCCGAGCCGTTCCTGGCGGCCGGCGCCCTCTGGGCCGACAGCAATCGGGAGCTCGCCTCGATGTGCGACCTCGTGATCACCTGCCTGCCGTCACCGGCTGCGGTCAGCCAGGTCATGGAGGCGTCTGACGGCGTCATCGCGGGTCTTCAGCCGGGGAGCACCTGGTTGGAGATGAGCACCACCGACGAGGCCGAGGTTCGCCGGCTCGGAGCGCTCGTCGAGTCGGCCGGCGCCCGCCCGCTCGACGGCCCCGTCTCAGGCGGGTGCCACCGAGCAGCCACGGGCAACATCTCGATCTTCGTCGGCGGAGCGCGTGAGGACTTCGAGCGGGTGCTCCCGGTGCTCACGGCCATGGGGCGCCAGATCCTCCACGTGGGCGACCTCGGGGCTGCGTCGGTGCTGAAGGTGGTGACCAACTACCTCGCCTCGGTCCATCTGGTGGCGCTCGGGGAGGCGCTGACGACGGCCAAGAAGGCGGGCATGGACCTCGCCACGACCTACGAGGCCATCCGCATCAGCTCCGGCAACTCCTTCGTTCACGAGACGGAGTCTCAGGTCATCCTGAACGGGAGCTACAACATCAACTTCACCATGGACCTGGTGGTGAAGGACATGAGCCTGTTCCAGCAGCTCGCCGATGTGCACGCGGTGCCGGTCGAGGTCTCGCCACTGGTGCTCGACATCTTCCGGCGCGGTGAGGCCGCGTTCGGCTCGCGGGCGTGGTCGTCCGGCATCGTGCGGTTCCTCGAGGATGCCTGCGGCACCTCGTTGCGAGCGCCGGGCTTCCCCGAGGAGCTGGTCGACGACGAGCCCGAAGAACCGGGCTACGAGGTGGTGCCGACGGGTGCCGGGCGGGACTAGTCCAATTGAGTGGGCGAGGAATGGTTCGAAAGGTCTGCGCTCAGATCACGACAACGTGAGGACAACCTGAGGGGAGAACCAATGAACAGGGCACGCGTGCTCAAGCTCGTGGCCCGGGGCGTCGTCGCCCTGGGCGGACTCGCGTACGTCGGATCGTTCGTCCAGGCGCTGCTCGGGAGCAGCTGGTCCTGAACGCACGCTGACATCGACCGCCTCGGCGGACCATCGACCCGCCCTCTCGGGCGGGTCGAGCGCGTCGACTCCTCACGACTCGATCAGCGCCCCGTCCGCCAGCACCCACTCGTGGTCCGTGATCGCCGTCGCGAACCGCTCGTCGTGGCTCACGACGACCAACGCTCCCGGGTACTCGGCCAGCGCGACCTCGAACCGCTCGATCGACGGCAGGTCGAGGTGGTTGGTCGGCTCGTCGAGCACCACACACCACGCGTGGCGAGCCAGCCCCAGGGCCAGCGTGAGCTTGCGCGCCTCGCCGGGCGAGGGCAGCTCGCTGGCGAGTACCTGGTCGGGATCGACCCCCAGGGCCGCCACCACGTTCAAGACGAGACCCCGCTCCGGTGCGGCGAGTGTCTCGACGATCCGCAGCACCTGGCGGCGTTCCGCTGCGGTCTGGTCCTGCGGCAGCCACAACAGCTTGCCGTCCGGCAGCGAGGACCCCTCCACCAGCGCGCGCAGCAGCGTGGTCTTGCCTGCCCCGTTGACCCCGCGCAGCCAGATGCGCGAGGACCGCTCGACGCGAACCTCGACCTCCGGGACGAGCACCGTGTCGCCCGCGACGAGCGGTCCGTGGTGGCTCAGCAGGACCCGTCGTCCGGGAGGCTCGTAGTCGACGAACACCGACGTGCCGAGGGGCTTGTCCACGAACAGCTGCTCGGCTGCCGCCCCGGTTCTCTCGGCCCTGGCGGCGACTCGATTGAGGTCGGCAGAGGCGGCCTTGGCGCCGCCGGCCTGCCGCTTCTTCTTCTCCATCGAGCGAGCATCGGAGTCCTTGGCTCCCGCCTGCCGCCTCGACCTCCGATCGGATCGCTGGCGTACCTCCATGGCTCGCCGCTGCCGGTCGGCCAGGCGGTGGAGCCGTCGCTCCTCGGCCCGCAGCGCATCCTTCTCCGACGCCACTCCGGCCGCCGCCCGCTCCCACTCGAGCCGGGCGACGTCGTAGGGGCCGTTCCAGATCGTGATGGCGGTTCGGTGGATCCGGGCGGTCCGCACGCACAGCTCGTTGAGCAAGCGTCGATCGTGCGACACGATCACCCCGATGCCGCGGTAGCCATGGAGGGACGCGACGAGCAGATCGCGGGTGGCGACGTCGATGTGATTCGTCGGCTCGTCCAGGAGCAGTACGTCCGGGTCGCGTATCAGCGCCGCTCCCACCTGCCACCTCTTTCTTTCCCCCGGCGAGAGGGTGGACCAGCGGCCGAGTTCGTCCGGATCGAGCTCCAGCCGCCCCCGCAGGGTGAAGGCGTCGCCGTCCCAGGCGGCGGCGAACTGGAAGACCTCGGGTCCGGGTTCGTCGACGATCTGAGGGCAGAACACGACGTCGCGAGGGACGTCAACAGATCCTCGGTCGGGTTCGAGCGCGCCGGCCACGATCTGGAGAAGGGTCGTCTTGCCGGCGCCGTTGGCGCCGACCAGGCCGGTCCAGCCGGGACCGAACGTGGCCGAGGCGGCGTCGAAGAGCGGCACGGAGTCGCGATAGGCGAAAGAGATGTCGGACAGGTGGACGGATGGCACAGGTGAACTCCTGGTGGGAATCAGGTGAGGGAGGCGGGGCCTCTCGAGTTCAGCTGTCGGTGCGCAACCACGTCCTCGCTGTCGACCGGGTCATCCTACGGCGGGCGGCGCCGATCCGCCCACGTAGACCCGGGACACCCGGGTGTTGATGTTGGTGAGGACCTCGTACGGGATCGTGCCCGACCATTCGGCGAGGTCGTCGGCAGTCACGGAGGCGGCGCCGGAAGACCCCATCAGGATCACCTCGTCGCCGTTGTGCGCAGACGCCTCGGGCCCGATGTCGACCATGAACTGGTCCATGCAAACCCTGCCGACGATCGGGTGGCGCCGGCCCCCGATGATGACCTCGCCCCGATTGGAGAGAGCCCGGAAGTAACCATCGCCGTACCCGGCCGGGACGGTCACGATGCGGGTGTCCTGAGGCGCTCGCCAGGTGGATCCGTAGCTGACCGGCTCGCCGGCGGGCAGCACCTTGAAGTAGGCCACCTGCGAGCGCCACGTCAGCGCCGGAGCGACGGCGATGGTCCGTGGCACCTCGGCCGACGGGTAGACGCCGAAGAGGAGGATGCCGGGCCGCACCATGTCGAGGTGCGAGTCCGGGTGCTGGAGCACGGCTCCGGAGTTGGCGATATGAAGCCGAGGTGTCTCGAGGCCGTGGTCGGCGTAGTACTCGACCGCCGCGAGGAATCGCTCGAGTTGCCGGCGGGTGCCGGTCACGTCGGATTCGTCGGCGGTGGCGAAGTGGCTGTAGACGGCCTCAACGGCCACGTGCGACGCCCGGGCGCCGGCCTCGAACATGGCGGGGGCCGTCTCGGGCCGCATGCCGATGCGTCCCATCCCCGTGTCGACCTTGAGATGCACCCTGGCGGTGGTGCCGAGGTCCTGGGCGACCCGATCGATCTCCCGGAGCTTGAAGGTCGACGAGGCGGTGATCGTCAGGTCGTGTTTGAGGAAGTGGGGGATCTGGGCGTTGTCGAGGCCGCCCATCACCAGGATCGGCGTGGTGATGCCCTGGGACCGGAGGAGGATGCCCTCCTCCAGGAAGGCGACGCCGAACATGGCCGGACCGAGGGTCTCGAGGTGTCGGGCGATCTCGACCAGGCCGTGGCCGTAGGCGTTGGCCTTCAGCACCGGCATCATCCGGGCCTCGCCGACGGCGGCGTCGATGGCCCGGTAGTTCTCGGTGATCTGGTCGAGGTCGATCTCGGCGTGGGTCGGGCGGCGAACGTCGGCGTCGTCCGACACGACCGGTTCGAAGGTCATGGGGAAAGGGTACCTGGGGCCCTCCCCAACGATTGGTTGCCCGGGCACCGGCGCATGGCTACGTTGGCGGGGTTCATCCAGAGCGATCGAGGGACAGGCCCGACGACATCGCGGCAACCAGTGAGGCTGGTGCCAACGCCTGATCGATGACACCAGTCAGCGGGAGAGCGATGGGATGACGACCGAGGCCGAGACCCCCTCCAAGCCCGAGCCGCGTTTCTTCGACAGCCGCGCCGCCTACATGATGTTCGTCACCACGACGACCGAGAAGGCGGCGGTGGCGGCCCGCATCGCTCGCGAGCTCCCGATGGTGGAGCCGGGTCCCGACGCCCTGCGGGTGTTCGATGCCGGCATGGGCGACGCCACCGTGCTGGCCAACGTGATGCGCAGCATGCACGAGGCCTACACGCATGTCCCGTGGCTCGTGGTCGGCAAGGAGATCAGCGTCGAGGACGTGCGACTGGCGCTCGACAAGCTCCCGGACCGACTCCACGAGCATCCCGAGATGGTCTTCGTCGTGACGAACATGACCTACCGGGAGGCACCGGACCTGCGACCCGGGCCCGGCAAGCCGGAGATGTCGTGGAGCGTGACCGCCCTGGATGGGTCGACCACGCTCGACTTCTCCCGCCAGATCCGGGCGATCCACGACGACATCGTGGCGGACTGGCGGGTCATCACCAGCCCCAAGACCGGCAACCCGATCTACGAGCGCCCCGCCGCTCACGTGATCTACCGCAAGGACCGCGAGTTCATCCTGCGGAGGGCGATCCCGCGGCCGTACTCGTTCGAGGGCGAGTTCGACCTCGTCATCGCCTCCCAGCCCTACCGGGCGAGGACACCGGTCGAGCGCAAGGTGCGCAACGTCGTCGTGCCGCTCGCCCAGGCGCTGGCGCCGGGGGGCCGGTTGCTCGGGATCCAGGCGCATGGCGACGACCCCGGCATCGAGATCATCCGCAACGTGTGGCCCGACGAGGACCCGTTCCAGACCGATCGGCACATGGTGCTCACCGAGACCGCCCGCCAGCTCCGCGACGTCGACGACCACGGGCTGGTGATGGAGCACCTGCCCGACGAGGAGGCGATCTTCCGGTACGAGATGCAGGCGATGCCGGTCGAGGCCAAGGAGCACATCGGCACGTCGTCGATCCTGGCGGCGTGGAACGCGGCGGCGTATGTGGCGCAGATCGAGGAGGAGCGGATGTCCGAGGCGGTGGCCTCCGGCGCCTACATCGACGCGACCCGCTCGGTCATCGAGCGACACGGCGGCATCTGGTTCAACGACGAGAGTTACGTGATCCGGCGGGAGCGGGTTCCTTAGGCTCGGGTGTACCTACAGGTACAGCCCAGCCGAGAGTTCCTGTGCCGCGGGCAGGTCACGGCCTTGGGCCGTGACCTGATTGGC
>JBPEXB010000005.1:0-5402 GCA_052032125.1 Acidimicrobiia bacterium | reverse complement strand
ACCAACCCGGCCTGCGGGTCAACGGCGTCGGCATGGTCGGCCCAGAGGGCCCCGATCGGATCGGGGAAGGTCACGGCGATGCCCTCGTCCAGTGGTTTGCCCGGCTCGGTCCAGGCAAGCTGGCGCTCCAAGACCTCGTGATCTCCGGCGAGCGATGCGAGCGCCGCCGCCAGGCGAGAGCCTTCCAGGACACCAACCACCAGCGGTGCCGACACGTCGTCGATGTCCTCGAGGTCCTCGGCGAGCACGACCGGGATCGACGCCTCCAAGGCCTCGTCGACGATCGGCTCGGAGCGATGCGTCAGCTCGGCCACCACGAGCACGTCCCAGTCGGTCACCTCCCGTACTCGCTCCACCCGCGGGGCCTTCGAGTCGTCGTCGAACAATCCAACGCGGACGCCGTCCTCAGCGAGCAGAACCCGACCTGTCCGAACGGCCAGCTCGCCGTCGGCGTGGAGCGCGATGCGCCGGGTTATGAGTGGGGCTCCGGCGGAAGGGGTGACCAGCTTCCTTCTTGGCGGGGTGGGAGCTCTGGTGTCGGCTGTCGCCGCATGAGCGTGACGGCGGCGGCGGCCGCCGAAGCGGCGAGCACGATGAGGATCCGGAGCTTCATGACGCCAGTGTACGGCGGCGACGGCTCAAGGCACCGGCGGCGCCGCGTACGCAGGACGCACCGGCACGACGGCCAACTGTCCGTCGGGCAATCGGACCACGTGCACCGAGGCGCCGTAGTGCTCGGCGATGCGCTCGACGGTGAGCACCTCGGCGGCAGATCCGTCGGCGACCACCCGCCCCTCCGCCAGCATCACCAGCCGGTCGGCGAACTGGCCGGCCAGCGTGAGATCGTGCATGGCGCTGACGATCGTCAACGGCCTGTGGCGGCGCATCGCCCCGATCCGCTCCAGCGCCTGCTGTCGGTGACCGATGTCGAGGGCGCTGGTCGGCTCGTCGAGCAGCAGGATCGACGGTGCCTGGGCGATCGCCCTGGCCAGGACGACCCGCTGGCGCTCGCCACCGCTCAGCCCGTCCAGGGGCCGATCCCTGAACCCGTCGAGGTCCATGGCCTCGAGGGCCTCCCTGGCGGCGGCGAGGTCTTCATGACCCTCGCTGCCGAGATAGGGGAGGTGCGGCGTCCGGCCCAGCAACACGTACTCGGTCACCGTCATGCCCGCCGGGAGCAACGGCTCCTGCGGCACGTAGGCCACGAGCAGGGCGATGTCGCGTCGGGCCAGGTGGCGCGAGGAAGTGCCGTCGAGGTGGACGTCGCCGTCGTGGCTGATCAAGGATGCGATCGCCTTGAGCAGGGTGGACTTGCCCGCCCCGTTCGGGCCGATCACCGCCAGCCACTCGCCGGTGGCCACCCTCATCTCGACGCTGTCGACCACTCGCGGCCCGCCGTTGTAGGCAACCGAGAGGTCGACGATGTCGACGCTCATCCGACGGCCCGCCGGGAGGTCCGCAGCACGAACACGAAGAACGGCGCCCCGATGAAGGCGGTGATCACCCCGATCGGCAGTTCCGCAGGTGCGGCCACCGTCCGGGCCACGAGATCGGCGAGGACGAGGAACGCCGCCCCGCCGATCATCGAGAGCGGGATCAACGATCGATGGCTGGGCCCCACCAGCAGGCGCACCGTGTGCGGCACCACGATGCCCACGAAGGCGATCAGGCCGCTCACGGCCACCGCCGCCGCGGTGCCCAAGGTGGCGAAGATCACGACGACGGACCGCACCCGGGTCGCCGAGATGCCGAGGCTGTCGGCCTCGGCGTCACCGACGCTCATCACGTCCAGGAGCCGGCGGTGCAGGATGAGGACGACCGCGCACACCACCACGTAGGGGAGCAGGGTGAGCACCTCGCTCCATCCGGCGGTCGACAGCCGGCCCAGGATCCAGGTGTAGACCTGACGAATGGTGTCCGCGTTGCGTTGCTGGAGGAACGTCTGGAGGGCGGTGAAGAAGGACGCCACCGCCACCCCCGCCAGGATGAGCGTCAACGGGGACCGGCCACCCACCGATCGGCCCATGGCGTAGGCGGCCACCACCGCCACCACGGCGCCGCCGAAGGCCGCCACGGGGAGCACACCGGGCCCGGCGTCGGGCACGTAGGCGATCACGATGGTGGCGCCCAGCCCCGCCCCGGCTGCCACGCCCAGCAGGTAGGGATCGGCCAGCGGGTTGCGGAAGACGCCCTGGTAGGCGGCTCCCGCCGGGGACAACATGGCGCCGACGAGCGCCCCCAGCACGATGCGGGGGAGTCGCAGCTCCCAGAGGATCGCTCGTTCGGTGTCGGACAACGACGAAGCCTCCTCGGCCAGCACGAGGCGGCCGAGGAGCTCCCGCACGACTTGCACGGGATCGAGTTGGGCGGGGCCGAGGGTGGCGCCGAGCACCGCCGCCACCAGCAAGGTCAGCAAGGCGACCGCCAGCCACCCCCACCGCAGCCCGACGCCGCGGAGCTCGGCCGCCGGTGCGGTGGTCACGCTCCGGCGCCGACCACCGCTCCGAGCGACTCGCCGATGAGGCGCACGAAGTCCACGAGCCGCGGGCCCCAGCGACTGACGATGTCGTCGTCGAGCTCGGTCATGGCGCCGGTCTGCACGGCGGTGAGGCCGTCCCAGCCGGGCCGCTCGGCGATCGTCTCCGGTGTCGTGCCGCACCAGGCGGCGCACCCGTAGAAGATGAGGTCGGGATCAGCCTCCAGGATGTACTCGGCGGACAGCTGCGGGAAGCCCCATCCGTCCGGGTCTGCGGGATCGGCGATGTTCTCGAGGCCGAACAGTGAGTAGATGGACCCGATGAACGTCTGCGACGTCGCCGAGTAGAGCGTGTCGTCGACCTCGTGATAGACCGTCAGCCCGGCCTCCGACGGGCCGTACTCGTCGACGAGCGCCGCGATGTCGGCCTGCATGGTCACGATCAGCTCCGTGGCGGCGGCGTCGTTGCCGGTCGCCATCCCCAGCTCGGTGATCTGCGTGTAGGCGTCGTCGATGGTCGCGGCGTCGAAGTGGGCGATCACGGGGATGCCGAGCGCCTGGAGACCCGAGACCAGGTCACCGGGATCCCAGGAGAGCACCACCAGGTCGGGCTCGAAGGAGGCGATGGCCTCGATGTTCGGCTCGAAGGCACTCAGATCGGTGATGGGGGCCTCCGGCGGGTAGTTCGACTGTGAGTCCACGGCGGCCACCTGGTCACCCGCCCCGATGGCGAAGAGGATCTCGGTCGACGTCGGCGAGAGCGACACGATCCGCTCCGGTCGGTCCGCGAGCTCGACGCCGGCCACGGTCACGGGGAAGCCGTCGGCCACCGGCGCCACGGTCGTCGCCGGGGCGGCGGTCGTGGTCGGCGCGGTGGTGGTGGGAGCTTCCGTGGTGGCGGGTGCGCCGGTCGTGGCGACGGTCGTCTCGACCGTCGATGCGCTCGAGCCGCACGCGGCGGCGAGCAGCATCATGACAAGGAGAAGCGAGAGCTTCCGAGACATACATCCTCCGAGAGTTCGGGGATGAAGAGAGATCGTCGGCCAGGCGGCCCGCACGACCAACCCTTCTTCCGAGAGCTGATGCGTGGCCACAGGGCAGGCGTCCTGGCTTGTCCTCACCGTCGGGGTGAGGCTTCACAGTTGCGGGACAGCGCCGGAATCGAACCGGACTTCGCTGGATCCTGCGGCACCCCGGCTGTCTGTCCGGGACCAGGCGAGTGTAGGGGTTCTCAGCCCACGTTGCGTTCGGCGTGCCATCGGATGATCCGGGCAGCGACCCCGGCCGGGTCATCGGCCATGGGGAAGTGGTTCCCACCCTCGATGATCATCTCGTCTGGCTCCCCGAGGACGTCACGGAACCGGGCCTGGAAGCCGAACGGGTCGTTCTTCTCGCCGAAGATCGTCAGCGCCGGCCGGCCGGCCAGCCGCGCCAGGTCGGACGCCACTTCCTCGGTGAACGCCTCGTCCTCCAGCACCGAGGCCATCAGCTGATGGAACCGCGCCCGGCCCGCGCGGCTCCGGTACGGCCCCAGGAACGCCGCTCGGGCTTCGTCGTCCAGGAGCCGGCCGATGCCCGAGCGACCGGACGTGAGGCGATAGAGGAGCCCCGTGGCACCGTTGAGGCGGCGGACCGTCGAGCCTGACACCATTCGGAGCATTCCCCGCAGGCTGCGGGTGTCAGGCGTCCAGGCGAACGTGTTGATCAGCACCAGCCCCTCGACGGAGACGAGTCGGGTGCCTGCGAGACCCACGAGCCCGCCGAGATCATGGACCACGAGGGTGAACCGGTCGAGCCCGAGCGCCGTCACGAACGCGTTCAGAGTTGCGGCGTCCTGCCGCAACGAGACGGTCGCGCCGGATCGGGGGGAGAGCCCGGCGCCGGGGAAGTCGAGCGTGACGACCCGGAACTGGTCCTGCAGCTCGGCGATGAGGTCCCGCCAGATGAACGACCACAGGCCGTCGTGGACCAGCAGCAGGGTGGGGCCGGTTCCCTCGTCGGTGTAGCGAATCGGCTGCTGGTCGATCTCGACCGTGCGGATACGGAACGGCCAGACCTGTTCGCCGAGCCAGTCGGGGCGGGTCGGCTTGTCGTGATGGGTGGAAGTCATGATCATGTCCTTTGCTCTGGGCGGCTCGATGCCGCTTGGATCACGTCCCCCGTCGGGTTTCGCTACTGGGCGGGGGACTTCTCGTGGTCACGGTCTGCCGTGCAGCACCACCTCCTCGATGCGTTCCGCCTTCACGAGGGCGGCGCTCACGTGCACGAGACGCTCGACAGCCCGCTCGAGGTCGCCGCTCACCATCGGCGGCCGCCCCGGCGTCTCCGCGAACAGATGGATGACGATGCCGACCACACAGTTCAGGCGCCACAGGACCTCGTCCTCGGAGAGCTCGGGCAGCGCCCGGGAGAGTGCCGCCACGAACCGCCGGCGGGTGACGGCGAACTGGCGTCCGACCACCTGCGCCATGAACTCGGATCCTTCCGAGTACATCCGCGAGACGAAACGAGGCAGCGCTGGATCCCGATCTCGCAGGGCGAGGAGCGTGCGGACGTCGGGGAGGAGGAATGCCCTGAGGACCGCCTCGACGTCCGGCGTCTCGCCTTCCTCCAGCTCGTCGAGCAGGGCGAGGCGCTCGTCGTTCAACGGTCCGACGATCCCGTCCAGCACCTCGATCAGCAGGTTCTCCTTCGAGCCGAAGTGGTAGTTGACCGCGGCGATGTTGACCTCGGCCTCTTCGGTGATCTGCCGGGTCGTGGTGGAGGCGTACCCGTGCTGGGCGAACAGGACCGCCGCGGTGTCGGTGATGCGTTGCCTGGTGGTTGTCGTCGACGTGTCCATGGCGGGTCCTTAGGTCGTGCCGATCCTGCGTCGCGTGTCGTCAATCAAACGTTTGTTTGAATCAGGATGACAGGAGACCGCCTC
>JBPEXB010000499.1:0-3308 GCA_052032125.1 Acidimicrobiia bacterium | reverse complement strand
CCTCGGTCCAGGTGATCGATCCACTGAAGGGCGGCAGCCCGGTGATCCAGTCATGACGGAAGGTCAGGCGGATGCCGAGGATGTCGAGAGGAACGGAGCCCGACGTGGTCTGGCGTGTCGCCGAGTCCCACCCGATCGTGCCGAACCAGTTGGCACAATCGGCGGGATCGCCGCCCAGGTAGCTGTAGGTGTTCCGTGTCGAACTGGGGGACCCGTCCGGGTTGGCCTTGAAGACCCAGAAGTCCTCGACGTTGTCCACGCCGGCGATGTCGATGTGCTTCATCACCGCCTGGATGATCTTGCAGTCGGCGTCGATGTCGTTGCCCACGACTGCACCCATGCGCGCTCCCTCACGGGTCGCGTTGGCGACCGTCAGCCAGTCCTTGAAGCCGATGCCGAACTCGGTGATCCCGACGATCATCAAGAGCAGCAGCGGCATCAGGAGCGCGAACTCGACGAGAGTCGCCCCGGATTCATTGCGAAGACGGCGCATGCCACCACCTAGTGTGGGCAAATTGTCACGGAGCGTGACAGACACCGTACCATTGGCATCGTTCGATTCCAATGGGGTTTCAGGACTCTGCGCCACCTGCACGGAGGTTCCTCCACCGACGGGCAAGCTCGGACGCCGGAGGCTGTTCGCCATCGCCGCTTGCCCCGTGCTCCCCGCTGTCGGCATCAGCGGCTACCACCTCGTCGTCCTCGTCGTCGCCCAGGCCTTCGAAGCCGTCGGCTGAGCGCGGCTCGTCACGCGTCAGCGCTGACAGCACCTCGCGGGTCTCGTCCTCGGAGAGCTCGTCGTCTTCATCGTCCTCGTCGTCGTCCTCCGCCTCGGCCACCGGCTCGATGACCGGCTCGGGCTCGACAACTGGTTCGACGACCGGCTCCGGATCCTCCATCACGGGGGCGGCCGGCGGGCGGGCCGCCTTCGGGTCCATCGCCACCTCGACGAGTCCCTCCTCGACCAGGCGGGCGATGACACGGCCGGCGACGATCTCGAAGATCTGGAGACGCTCCGCCACCTCGCGGGTGGTCGCCGTCTGCGCCAGGATCCCGAGCGTGTTCCACTCGACACCGGTGAGTTTGACCTCGCGGTCCTCCTCGATGGGGATGACCATCGTCATCGGCTGGGAGGTGGTGCCGATGATCGCCTCGATCCTCGTCCACTCCTTGAGCTCGGCCTCGGCCCCGGCCAGGATCTCGTCGACGTCGAAGGGCTCCTTCACGGCCTCTTCAGGGGTCACGCCGTTCTGGAACACGAAGGATCCGCTGGTCTCGCGCCCGAGCCGAACCAGGACCTCGGTGATCTGAAGCTTGAGGTAGTCGCCGAACAGCTCGGGGTCGTCGTCGCCGACCTCTTCGAGGTTCAGTCGCCGGCGATCGGAACCGGTGCGTCCTTCGGCGCCCGCACCCTCGGCGAAGTCGTCGGTCGACCGGGTCGTGGCGTAGGCGATGCGCCCTTCGTCGAGGTAGACGCGGCCGCGAACGACGTCGCCGTAGACGTGGAGCACTCCGTGCTTGGTCCCGCGAGCCAGCAGGCGGAGCACGTCGGGGAGCGGGAAATCCTCGAGGCTTCCACTCAGTTCAGACATCGACCCTCTTTGTCTCGACAGCCAGCGTTACGTCGACACCCGGCGCGCTCGCGCTGAGGGTGGTCACTTGTGATATCGGCGGTGGCCCTGCGGTCTGAAGGGATTCATCGAGTCACTCGCACGAACGAGCCGAGGCGGTTTACCCGAACCCCACGCATGGTGGTGAGTCGCCTGCACCGGCGGCTCAGGGGTCGGGGACGAGGTGGACCGGAGCCCCGATGACGTAGGCCCTCCAGGTGGTGGTGTCGTTGGGAAGGCCGCCGGTGTAGTCGTAGTTCATCTGCCACCAGCAGTTGGCGGCGGGGCACGAGTACGTGTCAGCCAGCGTCACCTCGAGCTTGATCCATCGGCCGTTGTAGTCGTCCGATCCACTGCCGCTCTGGGCGAAGAACTCGCACGGGGCCCGGGTGCCCTGATACGCCCAGCCCTCGGTCACCTCGTCGCGGGTGTACATCTCGCAACTGCTCGCCACCCCCCACGAGGCGGCGCCGGTCGGTTCCATCACCTGGATGTCGCCGCCCGAGGACGACTCGCCCGGGTCGTACAGCTCGACCACGAAGGTGCGGCCCCGATAGAACTCCTCGACCTCGGCCAGGTAGAACGCCGAGATGCTCCCGCTGGCGTTGTTGTACAGCGACATGTCCCGCAGCCCGTACAGGCGAGGGCTCCCGGTCAGCGAGTTCGCCACGACGGCGTAGCGGTTGAGGCCGTCGTCGTCACCGCCGCTGTCGAGCACCCGGACTCGCGCCACGTAGATCCCGTCGGCGGCCGGGTTCACCGACCAGCACGCCTGGCCGTCGGGGCGGGAGGCGGTGTAGAAGGCTGTTTCGTCGACCTGCGGCTGGGGCGGCACGTTGGCCGAGCAGAGCAACGGATTGTCCGAGATGTCGAGCGGGGTGGAGTCCGGCCCGTACAGCTCCACGCGCATCGTCATGCCGCACGTGGGGTCGGACGGGCCAGGGTTGGGATCGCCGGACTGGCCCCAGTCCTCGCAGCCACGATCGCCCGTCCTCCAGTCGTCGGAGGTGTCGAACGGCCCCGAGTTGTTGTGGTGGGCGAGGTCGACGAACTCGAGCACGAACGATGTGGCGCTGCCCCGCTCGATCCCATAGAGGTAGCCATCCCCGGGCCGGTAGGCGGGGTTCTGGGTGCACGACGGATCCCCGCTGCCCTCGCCGTCGGCGCAATACGACGAGTAGGCGTCGCCCATGCGCGTGTCGGTGTGGCGGCCGTGGATGTTGGCCCAGAAGTTGGGCTGGCCCGAACACCCCGAGATGTCCGGGTCGCAGGCATTGCCGAATCGGTTGACCGGGCTGCCGAGAGGCAGGGGAGGCACGTACTCGGCGGTGGCCCGACGGGTGATGGTCACGTCGTCGAGGCCGAGGACCGCGGCGAAGAACGTGTCGACGGTGTCGGTGATCGTCACCTGCAGCTGCGTCTCGTTGCCACCCGGCTGCGGCGTGACGACGACGCTCGTGTCGAGGTCGATCGGGTAGCCGTTGTGATCGGCGACCGTGACCGCGGCGGCGGTGGCGCCGGGGATGTCGGTCGGGAGCTCCACGACACCTGACAGGGCGGCGGCCTCGGCCGTGCGCTGAATGCGGGTGGCGTTGACGAAGAACCAGCCGAGATCGACGGCGAACGCCGCCATGCCGATCAGCACGATGAGCATCACGCCGAAGATCGGCAGCATGGCTCCGCGGTCGGAGAGGAGCC